>NZ_JBJGEJ010000014.1:0-131151 GCF_045062345.1 Pseudomonas sp. 2024-210
GGCGGGTGCTGGGCAGCAAGAATTTCTTCCCGCAGGTCGGTATCGAGGAGGAGGTGGGTGAAGTCATGGCTGCCTTCCTGGGGCAGTACTACATCAGCAGCCCCGAGCGCGATCTGCCGAGCGAATTGATCGTTAACGTCGAGCACGAAAGCTTCGACGCCATTATTGATGCCCTTGAAGCCTTGCGCGGTCGAGAAATGGCCATCAGTTACCGTGTACGGGGCACTCGAGCTCGCTGGCAGCAATTGGCCGTCACCAATGCCGAGCAGGCGCTGGCTGCGCGCCTTGCCAATCGCTTGCATGTGGCTGCGCGCTTTGAGGCATTGGCCAAGGTTCTCAAACTCGACGAGATCCCGCAGCGCCTTGAGTGTTATGACATCAGTCATTCCAGTGGTGAAGCCACGGTCGCCTCTTGTGTGGTATTTGGCCCTGAAGGGCCGATCAAGTCCGATTACAGGCGCTTCAACATCGAAGGCGTAACCCCGGGCGATGATTACGCGGCCATGCACCAGGCCTTGATGCGGCGCTTTAGCCGGCTCAAAGAGGGGGAGGGCAAGCTGCCTGACATCTTGCTGGTAGATGGCGGTAAAGGTCAGCTGTCGATGGCGCGCGATGTGCTCAATGAACTGGCTATTCCAGACCTTATATTGTTGGGTGTGGCCAAGGGGGCAACCCGCAAGGCAGGTTTTGAAACCCTTTACTTGAATGACGCAGCCCACGAATTCACATTGAAGGGTGACTCTCCGGCTTTGCACCTGATTCAGCAAATCCGCGATGAGGCTCACCGCTTTGCAATTACCGGGCACCGGGCGCGACGGGGTAAAACCCGGCGAACTTCAACCCTGGAAGGCATTGCGGGCGTAGGCCCCACTCGTCGTCGTGATCTTTTGAAACATTTTGGTGGATTACAGGAGCTGACTCGTGCAAGCATCGAAGAGATCGCCAAAGCACCGGGGATCAGTAAAAAGCTCGCAGAGTTGATTTATGCAAATCTGCACAGCGAGTAGAATGCCCCTCTCACCTCGTAGCCAGTTGTGCCGATGAATATCCCTAATTTGATCACCGTACTACGCGTTCTACTGATTCCTTTTTTCATCCTGCTGTTTTATCTCCCTTACAGCTGGAGTTATGTCGCCTCCAGTTCAGTCTTCGCCTTTGCGGCGGCGACCGATTGGCTGGATGGTTACCTAGCGCGGCGGCTTGAGCAAAGCACGCCGTTCGGTGCTTTTCTGGACCCGGTCGCCGACAAGTTGATGGTGGCTGTAGCGTTGGTCTTACTGGTGCAAGAGCATCACAACGTATGGCTTACCCTGCCAGCTGCCGTGATCATTGGCCGAGAGATCGTCATTTCAGCCTTGCGCGAATGGATGGCTGAGCTGGGGGCTCGTGCCCAAGTCGCAGTGTCGAACATGGGTAAATGGAAAACCGCCGCGCAAATGCTGGCGCTGGTGATTTTGCTGGCCAATCCTTCTGACTTCAGCTTTTGGGTGTTGGTGGGGTATGCATTGCTACTCGTGGCGGCGGGGCTGACCTTGTGGTCGATGCTTCAGTATTTGCGCGCGGCGTGGCCTCACTTGAAGACGACCTCGACGAAATAAATAAAACATTTTGAATCAAAGGGTTGACGCAAACTTTCAGTTCTATAGAATGCGCACCACCAAGACGCGGGAATAGCTCAGTTGGTAGAGCACGACCTTGCCAAGGTCGGGGTCGCGAGTTCGAGTCTCGTTTCCCGCTCCAAATAAAGATCTACAGAGTTGCACGCAAGTCTGTAGATCAACCAAAAAAGACGCTTCGGCGTCTTTTTTTGTTGTACCTAATTCCATCGAAGCCAAGGGCATCTGGACGGATTTTATCCAGAATCCAGTCCATTATCGGATGGCTTCGAGAGCGGATTGTTGCCGGTACCCAACCAGAATTTTGCCGAATATCTAGCCCTGAACTCAAGGTTCAGGAGGATAAAACTATGGCATCTTCCAGATGCTGCCGTCCGGCATGCGAAGTCTTTTGGCAATCACGACACCCTCGCGCAGGCATACATAATGGTTGACCCTGTGCGCTGCAACAGTCATCGCAGTGCACAGGGGGCAGCAGTAAAGTAATCAGTAAATGGCAACCGGGTTGATGTTGACCTGAGTCGAGCCAACGTACAGCGGTTGGCCGAGCACGAACAGGAACTCCCAGACCTTGTCGCGCACCAGTGCACGGCTGTCGATCAGTTCCAGGTTGTAGATGCCACGCTTGGCGAGCATGTACTGGTTGACCGGAAACTCGTCATCACCCTGTGGGCTTGGATAGACCTCAGAGGCCCAGGTATCGCCGCCGAAAGCAACGATGCCTTGGTCGGCCAGCCACTGTGCGGCTTGCATGCCGATGCCGGGCTCCACTTCGAGGAATTGCGTGTTGTCCTTGCCGATCAACTCCAGCCAGCCGGTGTTGAACAGCACCACATCGCCCTTGCGCAAGGTCAGGCCCTGCTTTTTCAAGACGGCCTGGATATCGGCCACGCTGAACTCGGTGCCACCGGGCACAACGGTCTTGTTGTAGTAGGCGGTCATGTCCAGCACCACGCCGCGAGTCACCATGGGCGGCACCTTCTCGACACCCAGTTTGGTGACGCCATCGACCGTCACGAAATCGGCGGCCTTGTTGCCGTTGTAGTACACATTGTCGATGCCGATATGGCCGATCCCGTTCAGTTGGGTGCCCACACCGGTCCACGCATTAACCAGTTCATCGTTGAAGGTGAACTTGTTCGGCCCCAGCGACTTGCCGGCCTGTTGTCCGACCTGCACGTTGTACAAGCGGAAGCTGCGATGGCGGTATGCCGGAAGGTTTTTGTCCACGGGCACTGCCAGTGGATACGTCTTGCCCTTTTTGACCAGACCGACTGCTTGCTTGACTACCTCCGGGGTCAACAGATTGGCTGCACCGATTTGATCGTGGGCACCGTATTCGGAGGGGTACCAGTCGGCTGCGCTTGCGGCCTGTATGGCCAGCGGCAATAAGGTCGCCAAGGCGATATTTGAAAAGAGCTTCATGCTGTGATCCATTGGTTTAGACAATGAATCGGAGTGTGCGGTGTTTACATCTGTGGATTAAGCCCTGTCTTAGCCAAATTTATTTGCTTTGAAATCAACAATGAAGGCTGGGCGAGCCCAAGCCTGCGTGCTGCTCGTAATGTGCAGGCTCCCCATCGGCTCTATGACGGGAAACGTGTGCGGGGCGGGGTGGCTCAGGCTTCGCTGCTCAAGCGTTGCAGGTAGGCAATACCTTCCCACATCGCGCTCGGGTTGGAATACATGGGGAAATGCCCGCAGTGGCTGATCTGCGCCAGATGTACGCCCTGACTCTGGATAGTGGCCAGGTAGGGCAGCGAGCTGTTCTGCTCGCCGTACATGAACATGCGCGGACAGGGCAGCGCGAGAAACCTGCTCATCAACCCGCCGTGATCCGACAGCCTTACCATTGATTCGAAAATCCCACGCACTGCGCCGGCACGCACCTTGTGCTTCAGGCTGGCGGCATACAGCGCGCTGGCGTAGGCCGGAGCGTGTCGGGTGCGTTCGATAAAGTCCTCAAAAAAGCGTTCAGCGTCATCTTCGGCGTACTCGTGAATCTGCCGACTCAGAAAGCAGTCGTGTGGATCAATATTGCCCTCGATATTGACGAAACTGAGCACCCGTTCTGGATGCTGATGGGCCAGCAACAGCGATGTCAGGCCGCCCATGGAGTGACCGACCAGATGGAAGCGCTGGATGCCGAAGTGCTTCAGCATCGCCAGGGCCGTTTTTACCAGCAAGGGAATGTCGATGCGCGACAGGTCTGAGCAGCCGGTTTCGCCACAACCTGGGGCGTCGTAGGCGAGGAACCCATGCCCGTTGAATGCGGCATACCGGACAACGTCCGCATAGTCTTCCTTGGTCGAGCCGAAGCCGTGCAGGAAGACCACAGGCGCTTTTTCGCCGCCTCGATACAGAGCCGCAACGTTAAGGCTGCTACCGTCGACCGTCAGCGGCACGAGGGCTCGGGAAAATGCGTGTTGAGTAGACACCGGTCTGGCTCCTGAGGTGGAAAATTGTCGGGGCCGGACTCTGGAACACGCTGACCGTTGTGTAAATTCCGGATCCAGTAATCCATCCATAGGCTGAACCTATGGAATATAACGCCTGTTATTTCGCGTCAGCCGGCAACAACGCCAGCAGCGCTTCTACCAACGGATTGGCGCGAGCGCCATTCCATACGACCGCGGCGGTCACTACGCTGAGCCGTGGCGTCAACGTTTTCAGTATCACGTTGGCCGGGGCCAGCTTTTTCATCGAAGCAGGCACCAACGCTAGCCCCTGGCCGCAACTGACGAAGGCAATCTGTGAGGCGACTGAACGGACTTCGTGCAACACCCTTGGGGAAAAACCATGGGCATTGCACACGCCGATCAGGTAATCGAAGTAATTTGGACTGACCTGGCGTGAAGACATCACCATGGGTTCGTCCACCAGATTGGCCAGGGTCAGCCGTGTGCGAGCGGCAAGCGGGTGGTCGCGGGGAATGGCAACCGCCAGGCGGTCCTCGGTCAGCGGCAGGCTGCGTATATTTTTGCCGAGGTTGCCTTCAAGGCGGGCGAAGGCCAGGTCGATATCGCCAGACTCCAGCGCCGTGATGGCTTCAGCACTGTCGATTTCACGCACGGCCACCGTGATCTGCGGGTGCTCAGCCTTGAATTGGTCTATCAGCGGTGGCAGTACGTCAATCATGGCTTGAGTGATGGCGCCGATGGTTAACACCCCAGCCTGACCGGAAACGGCTTCGTGTACCGCCAGTTCGAGCTGCCCCAGTTGCTCGGCGAATTTACGCACCGCAGGCAGGATGGCAGCGCCTGCCGGAGTCAATCGAGCGCCTTGACGCGAGCGCTCGAATAATTTGGTTTTCAACGCATGCTCAAGGATCTGAATCTGTTCGCTCAACGGCGGCTGGGACATGCCCAGGCGTTTGGCTGCGCGACTGAAATTTTGCTCCTCTGCGACGGCAAGGAAGAGCCAGAGGTGCCGGATCAGGCGGAAATTGATCATGTTTTTTCCATAGGTTGGGCGTATGAAAGCCTTAGTTGAATAGGAATATACCTATGGAATGGGTCTGTCGATACTCGGGCCTCCACACCACCAGGTCAGCTATTCATGAACGCCTCCCACCTCCTAGAACGCTTGTCCGCACTGGACACCAATACGGTGTCCGATGCTTTGGACTTCCTCGGCATGCCCGGCGCAACCTTCGGTCTGCTGCCGCTGTGGAACTGCCCGAAGATCACTGGCCGTGCCAGCACCGTGCAATTGGGCGCCAAGCAGGACGCAGCGCCGACTGCGCATCTGATTTCTCCGGTCGTGGCGCGTATCGATACTGATGACCGGGTACTGGTCATTGCCGGTGGCGCGCAAGGCATCTCCTGTTGGGGCGATATTCTGGCCAATGCGGCGCGCATGAAGGGTATCCGCGGTTCAGTGCTTGACGGGTGCAGCCGCGACATTAAGGGCAGCGAGGCCATTGGCTATCCGCTGTACGGCCGTGGGGTGACCATGATCAGCGCGCGCAATCGTCTGGTGCAGGTGGATGCCGGTTGCGCCGTGAGCATGGCCGGAGTGACGGTAAAGGAAGATGACTACGTGATGGCTGACGAGTGCGGCACTGTTTTCGTGGCCGCGGAGGTCATCGACAAGTTGCTTGAGCTGGCTGAGCGCATTGACCGACGTCAGGCGGCGATGGTCGATGCCATCAGGGCGGGATGCTCGGTCGAACGTGTGATGCACGACAGCCAATTCGAAGCCATCAATGCTGAGTACGCCTGATGAATATTGAAGACAAAGCACTCGTCGCGCTGTTCGTGGGGCTGGACACCCCGGCCGTCTCCGATGCGCTGGACACGTTGGGTCTGCCCGGTCAGTGCCTCAGTATCATGCCGCTGGCCAATTACACCCAGGTCATCATCGGTCCGGCATTCACTGTGCAATACGTCAGCGCCAGCAGCCCGCCCGGCACCGTGGGCGATTTTCTCGATGAGGTGGCGCCCGGCGATGTTGTGCTGATCGCCAATGACGGGCGCACGGACTGCACCGTTTGGGGCGACATCATGACCCAGTTCGCCTTGGCGCAGGGTATTGCGGGCAGCGTGATTGATGGTGTTTGCCGTGACGTGAGCAAGGCGCTTGGCGAAGGCTACCCGCTGTTTACCCGGGGACGCTTCATGCGCACCGGCAAGGACCGCGTCGAGGTGGTGGCAATTAACCAGCCGGTCAGTATCGGCAGCGCCCGTGCGTGCGCCCGCGACATCGTGGTCGCCGATGCCAATGGCGTGGTGGTGGTGCCGCGTGAGCGAGCTCGCGAGGTGGCAGAACGCGCTCGGCGGATAGAGCAGGTGGAAGCGCAGATCCGCGAACACCTCGCCAGCGGTAAATCGCTCAAGGAAGCCCGGGCGCTGCTCGGTTATCACTGCCTGCAAAGGAAATCGCAATGAGCCCTTATGACATTGAAACAGTCGCTCTGAGCGCCAAAGCGCTTGGCAGTTCGACGCTGTACGAAGCGTGCGGTCTGCCAACGGCGGTGGACCCGGCAATCCGCCCAGTCTGGCGAGGTGCATTGATTGCAGCACCGGCTTTCCCGTTGGAGTGTGCGCCGGGCGACAACCTGGCGTTGCATCTGGCGTTGGAGCAGGCCCCCCGAGGCAGTGTGCTGGTGGTCAGTACCGGCAATTACATCGCCGGGTATTGGGGCGAAGTGCTCACCGTCGCGGCTCAGGCTGCTGGCGTGGTGGGCCTGGTGATTGATGGCGGGGTGCGTGATATTCAGGCCATCGAGCAGCTCGGTTTCGCGGTGTTTTCGCGCGGGGTGTCGGTCAAGGGCACCGTCAAGGCTACGGCCCTGTCGGTAGGCCAGCCCATGTTCTTCAACGGGGCGCAGGTGGCGGCCGGTGATCTGGTCGTCGCCGATGCCGACGGCATCGTGATCATTCCTCAGGTTGAGGTGCCGCGCACTTTGGCTGAGGGGCAGGCGCGTTTCGACAAAGAGGCACGGATGATGGCGGCCCTGCGCGAAGGTCGTACCACCGTCGAACTGTTGGGGCTCAAACGCCCAGAGGCGATTCAATGAGTGGCGGCGATCAGCGTCTCAATTACCGCCTGGCGGCGGCTCAGCCATCAGCCACTTACCGCGTCATGGACAGAGTCGCCCAGCGCCGTGATCAAGGTCAATGTGTTCTTTCCTTGTGTGCAGGTGAGCCCGACTTCGATACTCCGCAGCACATCCGCCAGGCGGCCATTGCGGCCATCGACGCAGGCCACACGCGCTATACCCCAGTCGCCGGTTTACGTGCCCTGCGCGAGGCCATTGCGGACAAGTACCGGGTCGAGAACGGTCTGTCTGTCAGTTGGCAAGACACACAAGTCAGCAGCGGTGGTAAGCAAGTGATCTTCAATGCACTGGCCGCCACCCTCAATGACGGCGATGAGGTCATTATTCCGGCCCCGTACTGGGTCAGCTACCCGGAGATGGTGCAACTGTGCGGCGGCCGCTCGCGCCTTGTCACCTGCGGCGCCGACTGCGGCTTCAAGCTGACCGCAGCGTGTTTGCGCTCAGCCATTGGGCCGCACACCCGCTGGCTGATTCTCAACTCGCCGTCCAACCCCACCGGTGCCGTGTACAGCCGAGAAGAACTCCACGCATTGGCTGAGGTGCTGCTGGAGCATCCGAGCGTATTGATCCTCTCTGACGACATCTACGAGCACCTGATATTTGACGGCCGACCCTTTCACACCCTGGCCCAAGTGGAGCCGCGTCTGGCTGAGCGCACCCTGACCATGAACGGAGTCTCCAAGGCTTACGCCATGACGGGTTGGCGCATTGGCTTCGCCACCGGGCCGCGCTGGTTGCTGGACGCTATGGAAAAACTGCAAGGCCAGCAGACTTCCGGCGCCTGCTCGATTTCTCAACATGCGGCAGTGGCCGCACTGCGCGGGCCAAAGAACTTTCTCGACGAGAGCCGCGAAGTATTTCAGCGTCGCCGTGACCTGATGGTGGCCATGATAAATGACACGTCGGGGCTGTACTGCGCTGTGCCGCAAGGGGCGTTTTACGCGTTTGCTGATTGCGCTGCGCTGTTGGGCAAGTATTCACCGGGCGGGCGAGCCCTGCACAGCGACGAGGACGTTGCGCTGGCTCTGCTTGAGGAGGCGAATGTGGGCGTGGTGCCGGGCAGCGCTTTCGGGCTGGCGGGCTATATACGCATTGCCTATGCTCTGGATGACGTCTCGTTAAGCAATGCCTGCCTGGCGATCCAGCAGTTCTGTCGCGATATTCGTCAGGGGACGAACGCACAGCCTAGTACCAGGGCTGCCGGTTCTACTGCGCGTTAATCGATGAAAGGACCTGTCAAGCATGGGCAGAACTGCCGCGAGCAGCGCGGCAGTTTGCGGCTCAGTTACCGATAGCGCTCAAGCCAGTGAGCGTAAGGCGCGGGCAATGTCCACGAGGCGTTGTCGACGCCCAGCTCCTTGGCTGCGAAATAGGTCCAGTGCGGGTCAGCCAAATGGGCGCGCCCCACGGACACCAGGTCAAGTTGTCCGTTTTGAACGGCCGCTTGAGCCAACTGCGGTGTACCAAAACCCCAGGCGGAGGTCACAGGCAGCTCGGCTTCCCGGCGAACGCGCTCAGCGACCGGGCCCATGAATGCCGGGCCCCAGGGAATGTGGGTGTCAGGAATGGTGAACCCGACGCTCACGCTCAGCAGGTCAAGACCACCGTCCTTGAAACGGCGCGCGAGTTCGATCGATTCGGTTAGTGTCTGCTCGTCGCGGCCATCGTACTCGATGACGCCAAAGCGGGCGGTCAAGGGCAGATGTTCCGGCCACACCTCACGCACGGCAGCCAACGTCTCCAGCAGGAAGCGGCTGCGGTTTTCAAAGCTGCCGCCGTACGCGTCGGTGCGTTGGTTGGAATGCTCCGAAAAAAAGCTTTGGCCCAGATAGCCGTGGGCAAAGTGCAGCTCGATCCACTCGAAACCGGCTTCGCGAGCACGGCGGGCCGCATCGACGAAGTCCTGACGTACTCGGGCTATGTCCTCCAGGGTCATTTCCTGTGGCACCTTCGGCAGATTGGCGCCATACGCAATGGCGGAGGGCGCAATGGTTTGCCACCCGGCAGGGTTGCCTTCAGGGATGTGATCGTCACCTTCCCAGGGGCGATTGGCGCTGGCCTTGCGACCGGCGTGCGCAATCTGAATGCCCGGCACCGAACCGGCCGCCTTGATCGCTTTCACGGCGGGTACAAATGCTTGCGCTTGTGCATCGCTCCAGATGCCCGCGCATCCCGGTGTAATGCGCCCCTCAGGAGACACCGCAGTGGCCTCAACGACCACCAGACCTGCGCCGCCTCTTGCCATACTGGCCAAATGCACGAGGTGCCAGTCATTGACCATGCCATCAACGGCCATGTACTGGCACATCGGCGGAATGGCAATTCGGTTCCTCAAGGTGACGTCCTTGAGAGTAAACGGCTCAAATAGTGCAGACATAGGTCAGGTTCCTCGTAGGTTAATTCGCTTGTTCGATAGTATTCGAAATATGGCGACAATTGAAACCTTTGGTTATCATCCGTCCATGCGAGCTTTCAAACACCCCCTGCCTTCCGATTTTGTCCTTGAGCGGTTGCTGTACGCCTTGAGCGACCCCGTGCGCATGGACATTGTCCGCTATCTCGCGGGCGTGACCGAGGCCTCGTGCGGCGAGCTCGACGGTGGTCGCCCCAAGTCCAGCATGTCCCATCATTTCAGGGTCTTGCGCGATGCAGGTCTTGTGCAGACGCGAAATGTGGGCACGACGCACATGAATGCCTTGCGCGCGGAGGAACTCAATAGGCGTTTCCCGGGGTTGTTGGCCTGCATACTTGCCCAATCCTGAATCTCACTGGCTTTCAGACGGTTTAGCTCTGTCATTTGCACCACTGCGAAGCTTCCCAAGGCCTTGGCTCAAGCAGTTTCGAGTGTGGTCCGACTCAGAACGGTTATCGAGCTGAGCCATTTTAGTCGAGCCTGCGGAGCCTGTTGGTCACTGCCATGATATTCGTCGAAAAAAGCCACTGGGGCTCTTCTTCTTGTCCCTGACTGCGGCTACCATGCGCGCCCTGATTTTGTCTGCCCGGTCAATGACGAGGTGCGCGTCCAGCGCGTCTTGAACCTTGCCCGCAACTCGAACGCCTCGACTGTGGCCTCGAGCCACGCTCAATCACATGTATACACAGATCCCCCCGCCCGGCATTGCCGAGAGGGGTCGCTGTGCTGTTGCCCGGTCGAGGGTTTAATTGTTTGTTGAGGTCTTGAGTTCATTATGTCTGTGCAACTGTTAGCAATGGCGCTGGCACCGTTACTTGGGCTGTTTATCATCAGTATTGGCAACGGCATGCTTTCGTCGTTAACGACCCTTCGTCTCGATTCGTTGGGCGAGTCAGCCACGATGGTTGGCATTGTCTCGTCTGCGTACTTCATTGGGCTGACTTTAGGCTCGATCTTCAATGACCGACTGATCGTGCGCATCGGGCATATCCGAGCCTACAGCTGCTTCGCGGCCCTTATTGCCACGACCATTCTGTTTCAGGGGCTGTCTTCAGATCCCTGGACGTGGTTTGCATTACGCCTGATAAATGGCTGGGCCAGTGTGGGTGTATTTCTGGTGGTGGAAAGCTGGCTGTTGATTGCCGCCGACCCCAAGATCCGCGGGCGCCTGCTGGCCCTTTATATGATCGCCCTCTATGGCGCGGGTTTGCTGGGGCAGGCCAACCTGGGTGCCATTGCGCAGACCGGCGATACCATCCCCTTCATGATCGCGGCCATTCTGGCTTCATTGTCGATGCTACCGATTGTGATGATCCCGCGCGTGACGCCCGTGGTCGAGCGAGCAGAACCCCTTATGCCGTGGCAGTTATTGCGTGCAACGCCGACCGGAGTGATCGGCTGTTTCGGCTCAGGTCTGGCCATCGCTGCGGTCTACGCCTTACTGCCGCTGTACCTGCAACGTATTGGCCTTGATGTTACTGAGGTCGGACACATGATGGCTTACGTGATACTCGGTGCAATGCTGCTGCAATACCCGGTCGGGCGTTGGTCGGATCATCAGGACAGGCAACTGGTCTTGATCGTGCTGGCTGCGGCCTGCGCAGTGCTGTCGTTGATTATCCTGTTTTTACCGCCTGGTTCACCGTTGTTGATCGTGGCGTTTTTCCTGCTGGGTGGTGGTATTTTTGCGATCTACCCGGTTGCGGTCAGTCACGCTGCAGACCACGCGTCGTCCGGGGCTATCGTGCGGATGATTCAGGGATTGCTGTTGATCAACTCATTAGGGTGTGCCATCAGCCCGCTGGTGATTTCACCGTTGATGACGAAAGTGGGCGAAGGCGGGTTGTTTTGGGCGCTGGCAGGGCTCAATGCGGGACTCGTGGTGCTGTTTATCTGGCGCCGTGGCCAGCGTTCAGAGCCGGTGACGGCAGCGCCCTTTACCGCTGCGGCGCAGATGTCGGCAGTGGGGGTTGAAATGCGTGTGACCGAAGACCTTGCCCAAGCTGTATTTGATCATGAGCACGACGGCGAAGAGGGGCAGAGGCAAGCCGGGTAGGGGAGGCTCTTGTAGTTTTTCATGAGCGCAGTGTGCTCTAAACCGCTTGTGACCTGCTTGTGACCTGCTTGTGACCTGCTTGTGACCTGCTTGTGACCTGCTTGTGACCTGCTTGTGACCTGCTTGTGATCTGCTTGTGATCTGGCTTTTGATCTTGATCTACCGCCCCTTTCGGGAGGCCGAGTGGAGGTTCTGCGGAGTGGGTCGACCGGCATGGATGCCGGGAGAGCTGCGATCGGGCCAAGGATGGCCCGTCGCAGCGTGCCCACGGAGCGGGACCGGAGCGAGGGGCACCTGAGCGCAGCGAGGGCCGTACGCAGGGGCAAGGCCTTTTTGCTTACTTTTGTGGCTGTTTGACAAAAGTGAGCCGCCGTAAGGGCGGAACCCGTAGAAAATCTTAATACATCCAATGGATATGTACGCAGGCCAATTAAAAGCTTCGAGTACATATCCATTACATGCTTTTAACTGCAATAAAGGTTTCGCCCTTACGGCGAGGCACTTTTGTCAAACAGCCACAAAAGTACCCAAAAAGTCCTTGCCCTACCATACGGCCGAGCTCGCCTAGGCTCGCCCGGTGCCTTCACTCCGGCACTGTTATGGGGGCCCGCCGCGACGGGCCATCCTTGGCCCGATCGCGGCTGGCTCGGCGTCCTGCCTCGCCACCCCCATAACAGCACCTGCGTTCAGCCTCCTGTGATGGGCCCCAGTGTCGTCCCCACTGTTTCGGTGGCAGCAGTGAGATTGTTTTGAAGCTAAAAGCTAAAAGCTAAAAGCTAAAAGCTAAAAGCTAAAAGCTAAAAGCTAAAAGCAAGAAGCTAGACCTACTGCCCATCTGTTCCTATCAGTGACTGGACATACTGCAAGTCGTCCACAGTATCGACATCCAGCACGGTGCCTCTATCCGCCACCGCAACCCTAAGCACCTGATTATTGGCTCGATGAGCCTCAACAATACGTGCCGCCCCGCGCTCACCAGAGAGTTGCGCCAACTCATTGAAACACTCCGCGCCGAAGGCCACCGGATGGCCCTTTTGCCCATTCCAGGTGGGCACCACAACAAGCGCCGAACCAAGACCTTCAGCGACGCTGCGCAGACTCATGGCGCTAATCAACGGCAAGTCGCCGGGCAAAATCAGCCAGCCACCCGCGTCGGGCGTGGCCCGCACACCGGCAGCGATAGAGTCGCCCATGCCCTCGCCATCGGCCTTGCTCACTACATGCCACGGCAAACCAGACGCTTGGGCCGCGCGAATGACATGATCAAGTACGGTGAGCCCGCACAACGGTGTCTGCAGCTTGTTCAGTGTGCCACCCGACGCGATAAACCGCGTTGAACGGCCCGCGGCAAGGATTAGGACGACAGGCGAGTGGGGCGTGATCATGGGAAGACCTTGTTGATGATTTTTTGAAATGTTCAGGCTTGACGATGGGTCATTGGACTAACCCCTGGCAGCCAGTGTTTCGCAAAGTGTCACAAGTTGCAGTTTCAGCAGGTTACCCGCATGGCTGAGTCCCTGCAGGCCGTAGAGCGCCAAAAATACGCCCTGAATATCAGGCAGGCCACTGTCCGCTTCCAGCACTTTATGCTGCGCATTGATGACTCGCTCTGGCAGCAAACTGATACCCAACCCGGCAGCCACGGCAGCACAAACGCTGGCCAAGCTGGCACTTGAGTAACTGATGCGCCAGTTCCAGCCACCCATTTCCAAATGATGAAGCATTTCATTGCGGTACAAACCGTCCACGGGAAAGGCCACCAGAGGCAAGGGCTCGCGCCGCAATGCGGGTGTTGAGCGACTGTCCACCCAGCACATGCGCTCCGGCCAGCACCCCAGGCAATCCGTGCCCGGGCCCATCTGTTTGACCAGCAGCAGGTCGAATTCCCCCTGGCGATACAGGCGCATCAGTTGCGGGCCCAAACCGCTGGTGACTTCTAGCCGTACGCCCGGATGCTCCAGACCGAATTGCGCGAGGATGGGCATCAGGCGTTCAGCAGCAAAGTCTTCAGGCACGCCCAAACGTAACACCCCTTCACTTGTCAGATTGGACAGCACATCGCGGGCTTCTTCTTGAAGCGCCAGAATGCGTCGCGCATACGCCAGCAAGCGTTCGCCCTCGGGTGTGGGCATGACTCGACGCTGTTCTCGGTCAAGCAATTTGCACCCAAGGCTGTCCTCCAGACGGCGTATTTGCTGGCTGACCGTTGACTGGGTGAGGTGCAAGCGCTGCGCCGCGCGGGTGAAATTGGCGCAGTCCACCACCGCAATAAAGCTGCGAAGCAGAATAGGATCGAACATGGGTACCGCCATTCGCATTGCCACTGAAAAGCATGTTTATATTTAATTTCAGAATGCTTGCGGTGCTGACCATACTGGCTTTTCAATGCGTTGATAAGAGGGGCAGACCATGGCGGGGCCAACCGTTAAAAAAGCGCTGTTGACGGCCGGGCTGTTGATGGCCGGTGTGGTCATGGCAAGCGACACGCCACTGCTGACGGCCGTAAAAGACGGTGAGCTGGGCAGGGTGCAGCAATTGATCAGCGAAGGTGCCGATGTCAACGTCCGCACACTGGATGGCAGCAGTGCGCTGCTGCTGGCCACCCGTGCCAACCAAATCGATATCGCTCAGGCGCTGATCGCAGCCGGTGCCAATGTTAACCAGAAGAACCTGATCCACGACAGTCCTTACCTGCTGGCGGGTGCCAGTGGGCGCAATGAGATTCTTCAAGTGCTGCTGGCCCATGGCGCCGACCTTAAGAGTACCAACCGCTATGGCGGCACGGCGTTGATCCCGGCGTGTGAGCGCGGTCATGTTGAAACGGTACGCCTGTTGATTGCCGCCGGGGTTGATCTAAACCATGTCAATCGACTGGGCTGGACCTGCTTGATGGAGGCCATCGTGCTGTCTGACGGCGGGACCGCCCATCAGCGCATTGTCCGCCAATTGATCGACGCCGGAGCCAATCTTGACCTGCCTGACAGCGACGGCGTGAGCCCGTTGCAACAGGCGCAAAAGCGCGGCCAGAACGAGATTGCCCTGATGCTGCGCAACGCTGGGGCACACTGATTGATGATGGGAGTTTGTATGCACAACGATGAGTATTACTTGAACCGGGCCGTGGAATTGGCGGCCAGGAATGTGGCTGAAGGTGGACGGCCCTTTGGCGCCGTGCTGGTGAAAAACGATCACGTACTGGTTGAAGCAGTCAACAGCATTCATCTCAGTCACGACCCCACCGCCCACGCTGAATTGCTGGCGATACGCAGTGCCAGCCAGCAACTGGGGACGCGTCTGGACGGCTGTGTGATCTACGCCAGTGGCCAGCCGTGCCCCATGTGTTTAAGTGCGATGCACCTGTGCGGTATTGCACGGGTGGTGTATGCCGCCAGCAATGAGCAGGGCGAACCTTTCGGGTTGTCGACCGCCGCGATTTACCGGCAGATGGCGCTGCCCTTGGGCGATCAGGCGTTGCCACTGCAACACCTCGGTCAGCCTGCCATGATCGGGATTTATCGCGAGTGGCAGGCTCGCCAGGTGCCGCACGGATCAGGCGCAGGTCGCGAGTAATCAGTCGCCGGGCGCGTGTTACTGCGTCGGTTTGAGCAGTTGTAACTGCTGGCGGTAGTCATCCGTTACTTGTCGCGCCTGGCTGTTGCTGGTGACCACGCGCGGGGTGATCAGCACGATAAGCTCTGTGCGTTTCTTGCTTTTGCTGGTGGTGCCGAACAACCAGCGCAACCCTGGAATGCGGCCCAGATACGGCACGGTGGACGCGGTGTCGCTGTTGTCCTGTTTGATCAACCCCCCGAGCAATACCGTCTGGCCGCTTTGGACCGCCACTTGCGTTGACACCGAACGGGTGGAAATACGCGGGTTGCCGTTGTTGTCCAACGCGGTACTGGTATTGGCGTCACTGACCTGCTGCTTGATGTCCATGTACACAAGGCCACCCGGATTGATGCGCGGCAAGACATCCAGAATGACCCCGGTCTGCACGTATTCAACACTGCTCAGCGTAGTGTCCGAGACGTTGGTATTGACCGTGGTCTGGCTGATGGGGATGTTGTCGCCGACCTGGATCTGCGCCTGCTGATTGTTCATGACCACCAGCGAGGGGGCTGACAGCACTTGCGTTCGGCCGTTGGTTTCCAGCGCATGTAGCGCCACTTGCAGGTTGCTGCTGACAAAGGAATAGAACAAGGAGTCCGCTGCCCCCAACCCCGCACCACCGCCACCCAGCGCACCCTGACTGCCGGATGCATTGGCCACGGTGGTGCTGGCGGAGTTGCCGGCCAGACGCCCCAGGTACCATTGCACGCCCAGATCAAGCTCGCCGCTGAGGTTGACTTCGAGAATCCGCGTTTCGATCTGCACCTGCATCGGCGCATTGTCCAGGCGTTTGACGGCTGCTTCGATCTCGGCCCATTGCGCAGGGCGTGTGCGTATCAGCAACTGGTTACTGCTGACCTGCGCCGTAATGCGTGTGCTGTTATCCAGCCGCTGGCTGGCGCCCGATTCGGTACCCACGGCCTCAATGCCAGTGCCTCCCATGCCACCGGCGTTATCGTCGGCGACCTCAGTTTCGCTGTCATCCTCGGTTTGTTGCAGACTGTCCTGGCTGTCGCTACTGGCGTTCAGGCCCATGTCGCTTGTGTTGCTGGCAGCGCCCGTGAGAGAGGACAGTGAACGGGTACGCAAGCCGGGCGCAACCTTGGCCGCGCGCTCATCCTTGATCTGCCCGTTGCCGTAGATCTGGCGCAGGTATTTGGCCAGATCAGCCGCTTTCATATTGCGAACGTCGTAGACGTACATTTGCGGCTCATTGCCGCCACCCTCATCGATGGTATGAATCCAGTCACCGACTTCGCTCAGATAGCGCGGTTGCGATGAGATGGCCACCACTGAGTTGGTTCGTTCATTTGGCAGAAAACGCACCATGCCCGCCAACGGCATGCCGCTGTCAGGACCGAAGATTTTTTGCAGTTGCGGCATCAGCTCACCCACGCTGGCCCGTTGCAAGCCATACACGCCAATGGACATGCCCTTGAGCCAGTCAACATCGAAGGTGTCGATGGTGTCCTGATAGTTGGCCAACTCATCGGGTGTACCGGCGAGGCTGAGCACATTGCGCGCCGGATCGACCAGCAAAAAGGCGTTGTCGCGGGCGAAAGGCTTGAGCAATTTCTTCATCTCGATGGCCGAGATGTAATGCAGCGGGAACAGTCGCGCAGACAGCCCATTGGAGGGCCGAGCCACCGGCATTTCGGGCACCAGTTTGCCCGCCACCGCCTGATTGGCAGGCAGGATCACGTAACGGCCGCCCTGACGGATCATCGCGTTGTCGGTCCATGACAGCAGGGTTTCCAGAATCGACAGCGCCTGTTGTTTGTTCACCGGCTTGGACGTCGAGAAGCTGACCTCGCCTTTGACACCCTGATTGATGCTGTAATTTTCGTGCAATAAATCACCCATTACGCTGTTGATCACGGCTTCAATCGGCTGATTGGTGAAGTTGAATACAATGTCGCCGCTTGCGTCTGCGGGGGTGTTTGCAGTTGAGGGTGACACCGCCGGGACGGGAGGGCGGACAAATGTCTGGTTGCCTGTTTTGATCTGCTGGCGCGGTGAGGCCTTGGCGCTCGCGCCGGTCGGCGGCGGCAGTCGATCAGGCTCGCTCAAGGGTGCACGCTGCGACCCGGTGCCCTGGAGTGCTTCCTGCATCAGCGCCGGGTCGTTTTCATAATGCTCCGGTGTGGTGGCGCAACCGGCCAGTGCGACCGCGGTAGCCAGGCACAGCAGTGGGCTGCGCAAACGGGGAAACTCAAGGTAGCGATTGTTCATGGTGTGGGTACGTCTGGAAGGGTAATTAGGGGCGCTTTCGAAGGGGGCGGAAGGCGCAGCAGGGGCAGGCGCAGTTCGCGCGTCTGGCCCTGAAGACTGAAGGTGGCGTGTTGTGGCCTGGCGCCGATCAACGTCCAGCCGTTATCGAGCGTGCTGCCGACAGCCAGTTTCAACGTGTGCTTGTCTGGCATGCGCAGCAGTACCCACTGCGCTTGCCCGGTGATGATTACGCCCGTGAGGCGGATTCCGTCGAGCGAGCCCTGGTCTTTTCCGGTGATCAGGTCGGGCGTGCGCTGGGGGCTGAACATTGACTGTTGCCAGGTCAGTGCCAGTGCCTGCAAAGACAGGGACTGCATCACTTGGGGCGGCGTGACGGGCGCTGCTTCACGTGGGCGAGTGGCGGGCAGCCAGTCAACAGTCTGGCCCGCACCCAACAACAGGCTGATGGCCGCGGCGGTGAGCAGGGCAGTACTGGTCAGTAGCACCAGGGTAAGGCGATCGAGCCTCATGCTTCAGGCTCCTCGGTCGTAACAGGGCGGCGGTTCGGCAGCGTCGGTGCCCGTTGCATATAGCCGCGCAGCAACAGGTGCACTTGCAAGCGTCCGGCGCCACCACTCGCGGGCGCTGAAGTTGAGCGACGCAGGCTCAGGTTATCGACGAAAAGAAAGGGTTGCCCGTATTCAAAGTCGTGCAGCAGGTTGGCCAAGGGTTCCATTGCGCAATCCAGGGTCAGGCTGACTTTCACCTGACGATACGGTTCGCCACTGTCCTGCTCCGGTGTGATGGGCATGCGTTGTGTCACCTGACATCCCGGCCCTTGGTTGGCGTGTGCCTTGACCCGGTCGAGGCTGTATTGCATCAGGTCGGCGGCGACTGCACTGGGGTCTAAGCCGGGCAGCAGGCTGGAGCGGCTGGACGGGTCGCGCCGCGCAGCCAGCAACTGCTGTTGCAGGCGGTCGCGTTGTTGCACGACCCCGGCATAGTGTTGCTGTTGCGCACGCAGCGTCTCGGCCTGCTCCTCAAGGTCACTCAACGGATCAAGGAACCAGCTTTGCACCAGCAGCCACCAGGCGGCCCAAAGCAACAAGGCCAGCACGATCAGGGCAGCGCCACGGCGCTCGCGCGGGGTTAATTCACGGCGCATCGGTGGCCTCCTTGCGCAGTTGCGCGCGCAGGGAGAAACGCTCTTTGCCGGTGTCGGCATCGGGCTGGATGATGCCCTGGAACTGCGCGTCACTCAGGGTTTTGCAGTCCTTCATGCGGGTTATCAGTGCACTGGCCTTGGCACTTTGCCCGGAAAGAGAAACACCTGCGCCGTCATCGATTTCCAGTTGTTCGACCCAAGTGTCCGCACCGAGGCAACCGGTAAGGTCGACCAAGACGCTGGACAGGCTTGGCTGCGCGGCTTTGAGTCGGGCCAAATACTGTGCGGCGCCCTGAGTATTGATCAATTCGCGGCGCAGCTTTTGCACCGCCTGCACGTGTTCGCGCTGTTCATCGACGCGGTGCTGCATAGCGTCGACCATGCGCGTACGGGCATTTAGCCAGAGCGCCATGCATCCCATCATCAACGCGCAGCACGTCAGCGCCAGATAGCCGGGTAATCGAGCGTGTCGCCGGCGCGGTGGTTTCTGCTCGGTGGGCAACAGGTCAACGCCCAGTGGCCGGCCATCCTCATCGAGCCCGTCGACGGCCTGCATCGCCAGACCTTGTGCCATGCAGGCGTCAATGACCGGTTGCAGCCGTTCGCGCAGAATCGCGACGAGCAGCACCTGTGCTTGCGCACCTTCCTTGCTGGTGACGCGTGCGACGTAGTGCAGCTGATCGCGGGGGTAGGGCGTGTATTTATCCAGTACAAAACCAATGACGGCGTGCAGGTCACGCAAGGCCGCGGTGGGCAGTAGCAGTGTCTGGGTCAGCAGCATGTTGGCCGGCAAGACCAGAATCAGTCGCTCGTTGTGATGCACTTCAATCGGCCCGGTTAATGGCCAGCTGATCAATCGTTTGTTTACCTGCTTGAATAAACGCGCCCGCGCAGCAGCAGGCAGCAGGGTGTGCAGTTCGTTCAGCCATGCCACCCATAGCTGCCGGGCACGACTGTCACGCCATTGGCGATGAAGTTCGGCCTGGAGCGGGGCGAGTTGCTTTGAAAGTAAATGCTTCATTCTTGCCAGCGCAGGACCCGGTAAGGCCTGACACCCTCCTTCGATGGGTTCAATAACAGCGTGACGCTGAGCGTTTTGCTAAAGCCGCCGGGTAATGTCGCCCGGCTTTGCAGGGTGATGACGGGGCCAGCCTCCTGGGCTGTACCGCTGCCTTGGGGCAGGTTGAGGGCACGGCGTAGCCACGGCGAAGCCAGGCGTGCATCCGGTGTGGGCAGTCCGCTCCACAGGGTCAGGTGCTGACTGGCGCACGTATAGCTGTGCTGATCCATGCCCGCCAGTTCGCGCACTTCCTCAATCGTGCGCAGAGGGGGGCGCTCGCCTCTGCGGCGCTGGTTCAGCGCTTGCGCCAGTTGCCCGGTGTGCTCCGCCGAGCCGCCGCAGGCCAGAAGCAGCCTTACGAACAATTCGTCGGGTGCGGCGTTGATGTCCAGTTTTCCCGTTTCGCTGGTCAGGCTGACCGTCAACGAGGCCTCGTCAAAATGCAGCGCGTGCGGCTGACCGTCTGCCCTCCAGCGACGCAGTGGATCGCGGTCCAGTTGCGCCAGCACCGCCATCCCGATGCCCGCTTCAGCCGCCAGCAGTGCTTGGGTCTGTTGGTGTTGCCACAGGGCTTGCCGATTTTGCAGATGCACCCAGCCCACCAGTCCGGCCAGCAACGTGCTCAACAGCGCCAGCACCCACAGCACCAACAACAGCGCCACACCGCGTTGGCGCTTCATAAGGTTCGAGCGTCTGAGGACAGGTCAAGTCGCAGGTCGATACTTTGCAACGGCCACGTCACTGGCCCTGCCAGGTGTGCATCGACGCGCACACTGGTCGGTAAGCGTGCGGGCCACGGCCAGTGGTCCAGCCAGTCGGTGGCCTCACCCTTGGGCGAGATACCGCGATAGCTGAAGTTCACGCTTTGCACTTGATGCAACAGCACCTGCGGTTCCTGCGCAGGCAGCAAAGACTGATCGCGCAGACGCTGCACAATCACCTGCAACCGTTGGCCCGCCGCCAGCGTCACGCTGTAGCGATACACACCGCCGCCCAGATGGGCCGAGAGCGGCGCGTAAAAATGCACGCTGTGGGGTTCGCCCACGAACACTGGCGACTGCTTAACGCCGGGAGCCGAGGCTGCCAGCGGCAACGTCTGGCCGATGGCTGAGCGCAGAAAATTCTGCGTGGAGCGCACTTCGTCCAGACGCGTGCTGTAGCGCTCGGCTTTGGCCATTGCTCGATTGGCACCCGTGATCGCCCCAGCAATCAGCGTCAGCAGAACGCCGAGCAGGCTCAACACCACCAGCACTTCGAGCAACGTAAAACCTTGCGCCGCACGCTTCATGGGGGCGCTCCCGCACCGGCACTGCGCACTTGCATCGTGGCGTAGTGCGCGTGCCGAGTGCCGTCGCTGAGTTCAAGCTCAAGTCGCCAGGCCTTGAGCGGGGCATTGCCTGCCGGCAGCGCACTGACATTCAGCCGCCACGCTACGCCCGACCAGCGTCCTTCAGTGACGCCTGCCTGTATAGGGCCCACGTTGGCTTCGGCCATCAGAGAGCGCGCTGTCAAGCTCAACCGATCACTGCGCTGTGCCTGTTGCAGGGCACGGGCGCTCTGTCCGAACGCGGCCACCAAGACAGTGCTGCACACCGCCAGAACGGCGAGGGCAGCCAGCATTTCCAGGAGGGTGAAGCCCCGTTGGCCGTTCACTTGAGGGCGCGCAACTGAACGCTGCCCGTGAGCCAATTAATATCGATCCGCCACTTTTGGGCGTCGCGTGTCAGCAACAGATTGCCGCCGCTCGAGCCGCCATCCGGGTAAAACTCAAACGCCGAGCCGATCCCTTCGGCGGTTTGCAGCTGCACGTGCATGTCCGCGGGCAACTGCCTGACGTTTTGCCGTGGCCCTTGAAAGCGGCCGCTGTTCAGATCAAAACGCGTCTGCGCCGGCTGCCCGGTAACGATGGCCTGAACCCGTGCCGCTCGCAGTGCTTGAACCACTTCGCTCAAGGCGCGGCGTTCATGGGCGCTGTGCAGGCCTTTGCCCACGCCTGAGCCCACCAGCGCGACGCAGATGCCGATCAATGCAATCACCACCAACAATTCGAACAGGGTGAAGCCGCGCGCGCGGGTCAGGGGGCGCATGTTATTCCCAGTTATCCAGATCGGCCTTATAGCCATCGCCGCCGGGTTGCCCATCCTGACCGAAGAAAATCAGGTCGAAGCTGCCGTGCTCGCCGGGGTAGCGATAGCCAAACGGGTGGCCGAACGGGTCCTTGAGGTCAGACGGTTTGGCGTACGGCCCGGCCCAACCGCTGCTGTTGGCGGGCTTGGTGATCAGCTGCTGCAAATTGGCCGGCGGGGTGCCGACATCCAGGCCGTAGCTTTCGACTTTCATGCCCAGGCTGGCCAACTGAGCCTTGCCGGCGCCGTACTTGCCTTTGTCGACGTTACCGCCGACTTGACGTACGACGATGGTAGCCACGATACCCAGCAGCACGATCACCGCGAGCATTTCCAGCAGGGTGAATCCGCCCTGGCGGGGTTGGACGGGTTTGAATCGAGTCATAGGGGCTTCCTCAAATATTACTGGTCAGGCTCATCAGCGGGAGCATGATGGCCAGCATGATCACCGTCACCATGATGGCCATAATCACGGTCAAACTGGGTACGAGGGCTGCAAGCATGCGGTCGATGCCACGCTTGGCCTCGACATCGAACACGTCGGCGACCTTGAGCAACATACTGTCGAGGTTGCCGGCCTGTTCGCCGACTTCAATCATTTGCAGTGCCAGCTCTGGCAGCAGCGGTTGCTCACCGAAAGCCTGGGCGAGTGTGCCGCCAGCCTTGACCCATTCTGTGGCGTGCTCGACCTGAGCGCGCAGGGCGTGGTTGCCACACACTTGGCGAACAATGTTCAGGGCCTGGAGCAGGGGTACGCCGTTGTTCAACAACGTGCCCAGAGTGCGGGCCAGTCGGGCGGCCTCGATGCGTTGCAATAACGGGCCGATGACCTTTAGCGTCAGTACGCGGCGGTCGTGTCGCTGACGCCGTTGTGGATCACGGCGCAACAGCGCAACGCCCCAGGTCGACGCCACACTGGCCCCCAGCAGTACCAGCCCGTAGGCACTCAAAAACTCGCCGAGCCACAAAATAGCCTGCGTGATCAGCGGAATGGGCACGCCCAGGTCGCGAAAGATCGGCACAAACTGCGGCACAACATAAGCCAGCAGCAAGGCCAGCGAGCCGAGGACGCCGACCACTAAAAAGATCGGGTAAATCAGCGCGTTGATCACTTCACCGCGCAGTTTCTGACTGCGCTCCAGGTAATCACTGAGCTGATGCAGGGTGTTCTCCAGCGAACCGCCGGCTTCACCGGCACGAACCATGCTGATGTAGAGGCTGGAAAACTGCCCGTGCTCTTCTTCCAGCGCCTGACTCAACGGCTTGCCCGCCTTGACCTGCTCACGCACGCGTTCCAGCAGGGCCTGGCGCTTTGCATCATGGTTTTGTCGCAACAGCGTGCCCAGTGCCCGCTCCAATGGCTGACCGGCACCGATCAGCGTGGCCAACTGCTGGGTAAAGCTGACCAGCGCCGCACCGTTCAGCGCACTGCGCCGCATGACGATGCCCGGCCCGCTGCTGGCACTGGCGTTCAGGCTGAGCAGCAACAGCCCGCGTTTTTGCAGGATGGCTGCCGCTGCGCTTGGGTCAGCGGCTTGCAAGGAGCCGTTTTGCGCAACGCCGTCGGCGTCCAGTGCGCGGTATTTGAAATGCGCCATGATCAATCGCCGCGCGTCACGCGCAGCACCTCTTCGAGTGAAGTGATACCGGCCACCGCTTGACGCAGGCCTTCTTCGTAGAGCGTGCGCAAGCCGCCGCGGCGGGCGGCCTGTTCGAGGGTCGAGGCATCGGCCTGACGCATCAGCAGGGTGCGCAACTCTTCGTTCATCACCAGCAGTTCAGTGATCGCACTGCGCCCGTGATAGCCGCCGTTGGCCTGATCGCTGGCGGGGTGATAGAGCATGATGGGACGCTGATCGGTAAAGCGCTCCAGCCCATGAGTGGCCACCAGCTCGGCGGACGCTTCAAAGGCGACGCGGGTTAACGGGTCGAGTCTGCGCACCAGTCGCTGGGCCAGAATCCCTTTGACCGTTGAGGCAATCAGGTAGCTTTCGACCCCCATGTCAAGCAGGCGCGTGATGCTCGCTGCCGCGCTGTTGGTGTGCAGCGTGGATAGGACCAAGTGGCCGGTGAGCGAAGATTGAATGGCGATGCGGCAGGTTTCCAGATCGCGCATCTCGCCGATCATGATCACGTCCGGATCCTGCCGCACGATGGAGCGCAGTGCCCCGGCGAAGTCGAGGCCGATGGAAGGCTTGACCTGGATCTGGTTGATGCCTTCAAGCTGATACTCCACCGGGTCCTCGACCGTAATGATCTTGCGTTCGGCGGTATTGAGGCGTGACAGCGCGGTGTACAGGGTGGTGGTCTTGCCCGAGCCGGTAGGGCCGGTGACCAGCAGAATACCGTGGGGGTTTTCTAGCACGTCGAGAAAATTCTGCAAGCGCTCGCCGTCCATGCCCAGGCTGGGAAAGTCGAAGCTGACGGTCTGACGGTCGAGCAGGCGCATCACCACCGACTCGCCGAAACTGGTGGGCACCGTACTGACCCTCAGATCCAGTTCCTTGCCTTGTATGCGCAACATGATCCGGCCGTCCTGAGGCAAGCGGCGCTCGGCAATATCCAACCGCGCCAAAATTTTCAGGCGAGAAATTATGGCGGCCGAAGAACTGGAAGGCGGAGCCTCGGATTCGTGCAGTACACCGTCAACGCGGTAACGCACTTTGAGCTGGCTTTCGAAGGGCTCAATGTGGATATCGGAAGCGCGCTGTTCGACTGCGCGTTGCAGGATCAGGTTGACCAAGCGGATCACCGGCGCTTCCGAGGCCATATCCTTGAGGTGTTCGATGTCATCTTCGGCACCGCTATGCTCGTCCAGCGTCTCAATCAGCGAGCCCATGGCCGAGCGACCTTGACCGTAGAAACGCTCGATCAGCACGTCCACGTCGCTGGCCAACCCTACCGACACATACACCGGTGTCTGGCAGGCGTAGCGCACGGCACGCAGCGCATAGGCGTTGCCGGGGTTGGCCGTCAACACATGCACGCCGTCAGCATGGGTGCCGATCGGCAGCAGCCGGTGGTGACGCATAAAACGTTCACTCAGGCTTGGCAGCGCAACCTCGGGCAGCGCTATGGCGTCTGCCTTCAGCATCGGTGCGCCAAGGGTCGAGGCCCACGCCCGGGCTACATCCAGTTCGGACACCAGCCCCAGGCGTGTCAGCAGGTCAGTCAATGAGCTGCTTGCGGCTTCTTGTGCCAGTCGGTGTGCCCGATCCAGGTCGCCGGTCTTGAGTCCTGCATGAGCCAATAACCAGGCGCACAAGGCGTGCGCCGAGTGCTCACTCAGGTGTTCGAGGTGGACGGGATTCAAAAGCATGGGCACGAAGTGACTTCAAATGACGACAAATAACAAAGGTTTAAATCGAGACCCTTGTCATTCGTGGGTAATAATTAAGTACGCGTAACGTTAGTTATTGGGGTGTCGATTTTTGCTGTCGGGCGTCAGAGTTTGTTTTCGTCCGCTTTAGCTTGTTTGTGTGCGTAGTTGTCAAATTTTACTGTGTGGTTTGAGTCATTACGATGGGATCAGGTGCGCCGGATGCCGTAGTGGCTATTGCGAATGTCATAGCAGCAATAGCACCAAGTAGTGGCAATTTCATATTAACTATCTCCCTTTGGGCAATAATGTTGAAATGATGGCGCGCTACGGGTGCAGGGCTCAGTCTATGGTTTTTTTTGCTTGGGCGCCCATATTTAAGGGATTAACGCGTCGTGGCTAAATTTTCTAAACCTACAGACATGTTGGTTTGAAAAAAGTTCAGTCGATGCATCAAAAATTTCGACATTTAACTGAGCCTATATTTTAGTTTGACTTCGACTAAAAACAATTACGTTAATCTAAAAGGGGCGATCAGTAGTCGCGCTATTAAATGGCGCTGGGCGAGTAACTTTTTTTATCTAGTTTGTCGCCCAGGTTAGTGGCTTGCGGGTACTTGGTTTTTCTGTGTGCGCTGTTTAAGTTTTAAAACTCGTTATGGGTTAAGTGATGTCTCGAATAAAAGGAAATGGGGCGAGTCCCCGCGACAATTGCGCGCTGGACATGGCGACCATTTATGGCAAGGTTCGCCGCATCCTCCAGAACATTCACCTTACCCGTTCAACACGTTCGCTTTGTCCGGGTCAGAATGGCGGTCAGGTGCTGGCCGAAATTCTATTCGTCTGAGTCAACCCGTCGTACGCGGACTTCCCGAACTTCGGCACCACCACCTGCGTCTTGGGCGGTGAGGTTTCAATACAGGTCGGACTTGACGACCACTAGTTAGAAAGTTCTCTTCGCACAATGTCCGCACCCGCAGTTAATGCCTGTAATTTGCCTCTCGCAACCTGACGAGGAAGCGGAGCCATACCACAGTTTGTGCAGGGATACAGTTTGTCTGCATCTACGAACTTCAGGGCTTGTCGCAGGGTATGGGCGACTTGCTCGGGGGTTTCAATACTGTGAGAGGCCACATCGATCGCCCCCACCATCACTTTTTTGCCACGAATCAGTTCCATGAGTTCCATGGGGACATGAGAGTTGTGACATTCCAGTGAGATGATGTCGACACTGGATTTTTGCAGCTTGGGGAAAGCTTCTTCATATTGACGCCACTCTGACCCCAGTGTTTTTTTCCAGTCGGTATTGGCCTTGATGCCATAGCCATAGCAAATATGCACCGCCGTTTCACATTTAAGGCCTTCAATGGCCCTTTCTAACGTAGCCACCCCCCACTCATTCACCTCATCAAAGAACACATTAAAGGCGGGTTCGTCGAACTGAATAATGTCCACGCCGGCCGCCTCTAATTCATGGGCTTCTTCATTGAGAATCTTTGCAAATTCCCAGGCCAGTTTTTCGCGGCTTTTATAATGAACGTCATGCAGGGTATCGATCATGGTCATGGGGCCAGGTAACGCCCATTTAATGGGTTGGCGAGTATGTTGACGTAAAAGCTTGGCATCTTCGACAAACACCGGCTTTTGCCGAGTGACGGCCCCCACGACCGTCGGTACGCTGGCATCATAACGATCACGAATTCTGACCGTCTCACGTTTTTCAAAATCGACACCGTTTAGGTGTTCTATAAAGGTCGTGACAAAGTGTTGGCGAGTCTGTTCACCGTCGCTGACAATATCGATGCCCGCCAGTTGTTGTTCTTGCAATGACAAGAGCAAAGCGTCCTGTTTGCCCTCAACCAGTGTTTGGTTTTGCAGTTTCCAGGGCGACCAGAGCGTCTCGGGTTCCGCCAGCCAGGAAGGTTTAGGCAAGCTGCCAGCGGTTGAAGTGGGCAGTAATTTTTTCATGAAAGTCAGCCTTGTATTTCTGTTCAGTCAAAGGGCGTACTGTGTGGACCATTGTTCCAGCAGGGCGTGGTGGGGCTTGATGAAGTGCTCCTCCACGAATTTGCCCTGTTCAATCGCCAGTTGGCTGCGTTCTTCTCGATCATAAATAATTCGAGTCAGTGAATAATCGGAGTGCTTCAAACTTGGCTGGTAGGATTTTCCTGCAGCTGAGTTGGCATTATAAATTTCAGCACGGTAGATCTTTTGGAAGGTGTCCATCGTGCTGATGGTGCTGATCAGTTCAAGCGCCGTATAATCGCGCAGCAAATCGCCGGAGAAATAAAAAGCCAACGGCGCAACACTCTGAGGTGGCATAAAGTAACGAACGCTTAATCCCATTTTTTTGAAATAGTCATCCGTCCAGGAATGTTCATCTTGCAGGTATTCAACACCCAGCACCGGGTGTTGGTTTTCAGTCTGATGGTAGGTCTTGTTACTCGAAACGCTCAGGCAGATGACAGGGGGTTTATTAAAGTTATCGGTGTAACTGCTAGAGTTTACGAAGCACTTGAACAACTGCCCATGCAGGTCGCCAAAGGTCTCGGGCAAACCGAACTCGGTGCGGTCTTTATTGTGCGCCTGCAACAGCACGCTGAAGTCATAATCGCGCACATAGGAGGAAAAGTTGTTCCCCACAATGCCGTCGATACGTTCATGGGTAGTGCGGTCAATAATCTGCGTTTTTAAAATTTCAATCAGGGGGATTGCAGGGCCACCGCCAAGCGTATCAATGTTCATCTCGGCTGAAATAATGTCGAGTTCAACGCTATAGCGATCGCCGGTGGGGTTATCCCAATGGGCCAAGGCATTGAAACGATTGTCTATCATTCTGAGGGTATTACGCAGGTTCTCCTGACGACTCTGGCCACGGGCCAAGTTAGCAAAGTTGGTGGTCGTGCGGGTATTTTCGGCCGGGTGATAATGTTCGTCAAAGCGAATGCGCTTTATCGTAAAGGTAAAGGGGTTATTCATCATAATTAGGCGCCCTGATGACTGAGGTTAAACCTGAAAGTTGGCAAAAGGTATCCAATAGTTTTTCAGATTTATGGAGGTTCACTCAGTTGTCTTAAGAGTGTTTATTAAGGCGTATATTAGGTGAGCCATTGAGGAGAATAAAATGAATTGATTTCACTGAATCGTTAGCCCTGCTCATGATGAGGCGCGAAGAGTTGTTCACGTGCTTTGCGCGCAAGCTTTACTGAATTTTCCCTGTACTTGTTACTTGCCAGCCCTTGGAAAGAAATCGATTGTGTTCTGTTGCCCCGTTTAAAAGAGCGAGCGCAATCGCGTCAACGTGTCGGTGTTGCCAAGGTTGAAGAGGCGTATTTTTGCACCATTGATTGAAGGCACCTAACGCCGTTCCGGTTTGGATCTGGACGTTCACCGGGTCTGCGCCTGAAGTGCTCAATGCAAGGTCCATGGAGTAACGCCAGTACTCGCGAAAGACATGGGCCATGCGTACCTTAGGATTGGATTGAGCCTGTTTAATGTCCTGATGACGGTGTTCTTGTGTGAGCCTTTGCAAAAGGTCGCTCCACACCTCTGACAGGCTGCGCCTGAACACATCACGCTCCAGGCTCGTGCGCTCGTCTGGCGGAATGTCTTCAAGGCCCTTATGGCGCTGGTAAAGGGTGGTCAGCCAAGTCGCCCGGGCGGTAAATAACGACTTGCACTTAAGTACCTGAATCGTTGAGTCGCTCTCATACAGGATGTGGCTCGGTGCGCAGGTTGTGTCCTCAATACGGGTTGTTTCCAGTAAAGATTTGACGTTATCCGTAGCGCCGGATTCCACGGTGCACTGGTTGATTGAGCCGGTCAGAATAAAGTCCGCCCCTAGCATGAAAGCGATGCCCGCCGCAGATGGCGTCCCAATACTGCCAGATAGGCCCAAGGTCATGGCTTCCTTGTATTGAAAGCGTTTTGTCATAACCTCACGCAGCTCGTTGATTGCCGGAAACAGCACGAAGGGGCTGCCTCGCGTATTCAGACCGCCTGAATCGGTTTGGACACACACGTCGTCACTCATGGGAGTGTGTTTGGCCATAGCGGCCTGATCTGCACTGATAACGCCTTCATTCAATAAGTCCTGAACCAGGTAGTCGGGAGCAGGGCTCATGAAAGCCTGTGCGATCGTGAGGTTAGTGACCTTGGCTAAAATCCGATGGGTGCACTCAATATTGCCGGCATTTCGACGTAAGCCCTTGACGCGAAACAGCACCAGCGCGGCGGTGATTTTGTCGAACCAGGACACTTCCATGCGCTGTACGCTGCACTTCAAAAACAGGTTTACCAACGCTCGATCACTCCCAGGCAGCGCGGGGTCAGCCATCAGGTTCAGGCCGTAGGGTTCATCATGCGAAAGAGTGGCTTGCAGATTTTTTATCGCCTTCTCTACGTCGGCCAGGCTCATCCCTGCGGTGCCCAAATAGGCAAGCATGCCTGCCTGTGCCATACGGGCAACCAAGGTTGGCGAACTGATGCCGCGTAACATTCCTCCCGCCACATAGGCGTATTTCAAACCATAGCGTTCGCGAAACACAGCGCTGCCCAATCGTTGAGCTTCTGTTTGCGAGTGCTCGGGTGTCAGCACTGGCGCGTCGCAGGCAGTTTCAGTGGGCGCATGCTGTAGGGGCAGTGACGGGCTTGTTCGTTGAATCTCTTCAACCAGCTTGCTGAGTACATGGCTGCCCGCTCGTTCGGGGGTTGCACCTATTTCTTCATAAGTGAAATCACCCTGAGCGATCAGGTAACGAATGCTGTCGACCCACAATACAGGGCTTGCCACTTGACGGGCCAAGAGGGCGGCAACTTGACCGCTGAGATAAGGGCGACCTGTGGCATTGGCCATGGCAACAATGTTGGGGTCGTTAAACGTGAAATCGTTTAAAAATTGTGCGAACAGCGCTTGTGCCGGGAGCATATGAGGGGAATGAAAGGCAGCACTGACGTTCAAAACGATGCAGTGCAAGCCTTGTTGAGTGAAGTATTGCTCTGCCGCCAGGATAGAAGGCGTATCACCGGCAATGACTGACTGGGTGGGTGAATTGAAGTTGGCAAGGCTGACGGTCGTCAATCCTCGCGCGTTTAGAAGGTTTTGCACCTCGTCGGCGGGCAAGCCCAGTACGGCCGCCATACTGCCCGCACCCACTTGGCTCATCAGTTGACCGCGCTTTTGCACCAGGCGTAATCCCGTTTCAAAATCAAAACATCCTGCAGCCAATAGTGCTGCGTACTCTCCTACGCTATGCCCAACAACGGCTTCGGGCGGTAAGTTTGTTTCGCATGCACGATAATAGTGCATTGAACTCACAACATAGAGGGCGGGCTGTGTGTATTGGGTCAATCGTAATTGGTTGTCGGGGTCTTCAAGGCACAACTTCTTGAGCGAATATCCCAATAAGGTGGAGGCTATTTCGTCAAGTTCCGGGAAGTCATTCCACAGCTGTCCGCCCATTCCCCTGTATTGAGTGCCTTGGCCGGGGAATAGTAGCGTTTTCATGGCATTCCACCTTCTTGAGTAGACTGAATGTTTAAAGTCTGGCGTGATCTTAAACAATGTAAAGGCGCTGATAGAAGAAGTGGACATATGGCTGTAAAGAAATTGATTATTTAGAAGATTTTTTGTAGGAGTTAGGCGACAAGCGTTTATTGCGTTTGTGCGGATGTGAACAATACTTTGTTATGTGATCTGTTCTTAGCTTCGTTAAAACCTGTTGAGTTGCCCGCGTTCCCCCCTTTGACATGGATGCCTACCTGTATTGACGCGCAGTAGTTGTGCGCGCGACTGTGGTTTTAGAGGTGTCCTTGAAATTTTTAGTCGATGATTTGACCGCCAGTCGGTTAGTTGTTCTGGCTATTGAAGCCATTACCCAAACATCTTTTTGGGAGACGACTCATGAACATTCTCCTTTTGCCTTGGACGACCTGACGCAGCATGTAAACCAACGCGATCATTTGCGTGGCGCACTGTTGTATCTGTGTGAACTGGGCTATTTGGACATTGCGCGCCCGGATGTGTTCTCGTTCAACGCCCGTACTGCCTCACTTTTCTACGCCATGACGGGTTTGGCCGATGCGTCGGGCATTACTCACCCCTTCGTTCTGCGTCATCCGACGCTGGATGACATCGCGCAATTACTTGAGCTTGATCGGCTTACTCAGCCTTCGGGCTTGCACACGCCTGTTGAAGAACTCATACGGCGGGTCACGACAACACCGCAAACCACGCTGCTGCTTGATGTTTCGGGATGTATTGGGGCGGCGCTCTATAGCCAGAGAATTGATGCCATAGAGGCGCTGCGCGGCACTGATTACGCGGACTGTATTCGTCTGCAACGCAACGATGGCCAGCATGTGCAGTTGCTGGGGCTGTATGTGTTGCCCGCCATGCGAGGGCGAGGCTACAGCGATGTGTTGATTGAGTCGATGCTCTTGTATGCCCGTCTTTTGGGGAGCGTAAAGTCGGTGGTGGGGGTAACCCGTTGTGCCGATTATCCAAAGCATCGCCTTGAATTTGGCATGCACACTTATATCCGTGCTCAAAACACACTCGGCCAATTACTGGATCCCATGCTGCATTTTCATGTGTCCCATGGGGCGCAGGTGCGTGAGGTTTTACCCGGTTTTCGACCGGGCGATGTGGACAATGAAGGGGCTGGCGTTTTGATCCAGTACGCGCTTGAGTTGCCAGTGCGTACTCAAGCACCTGACGAGGTCACTTCTGCGCCAAAGCCACAGGTTCAGAACCGTGAACAGATTGAGCGCACGGTCCATAACCTGCTGCTTCAAGTGTTGGGCTCGCAACGGTTTGACGCCTATGGCCCGCATGTTCCACTGATGGAAATGGGCCTCACCTCGCTTGAGCTGCTGGAGTTGCGACGGCTGTTGAGCGCTGCGTCTGGCCTTGAGCTGGATGCCACGTTCTTTTTTTACTGCAACACGCCTGACGCGGTGGCGGGTTATTGGGCGCAGCGGCTGGTGTCGCCCACCGTTACTTCTGAAACTGCAACGCCAGCTACCTCAACTGTTCCCATTGCCATTATTGGCATGGCGTGTCGCTTGCCGGGAGGGCTGAACAACCCGCAACAATTCTGGGATGCGCTGTTGGAAGGGCGTGATGTTATAGGCCCAATGCCTGAGGCGCGCCAAGAGCTGCGCACTGAGGGTGATGGGGATTTTCGTTGGCAGGCTGGCTTCCTGGAGGACATTGATCGCTTTGATGCGGGATTCTTTCGCATATCGCCCAAGGAAGCCGAGTGGCTAGATCCCCAGCAACGCTTGCTGATGGAGATCGCGTGGACGGCACTTGAAGATGCCGGCATCGCCCCGAACACCGTGAGAGGCGGCAAACATGGCGTTTTCATTGGTTTGATGGGCAGTGATTATGCTGCGCTTCTGGGGCAGGGCGAATCCGAGGGTATTGAGGCGCAGTTTGCTACCGGCAGCGCATGCTCGGTGGCGGCGGGGAGACTGGCCTATTTTCTTGACTGGCAGGGCCCGGCTCTGACAGTAGACACCGCGTGTAGCTCATCGTTGGTGGCGGTGCACCTGGCGTGCCGCAGCCTGCAAACAGGTGAATGTGGCCTGGCGTTGGCGGCCGGTGCAAATGTGTTGCTCGATGACAAGCGCTTTCAGGCATTTGACCGGGCCGCCATGTTGTCGCCCACCGGGCGCTGCCACAGCTTTGATGAGAGGGGTGACGGTTATGTCCGCGCCGAAGGGTGCGCAGCGCTGGTGCTTAAACGTCTTGATGATGCGCAAGCGAATGGCGACCCGATAGTGGCTGTGATTCGAGGCAGTGCCATTAATCAAGATGGGTGCAGTGCGAGTCTGACGGCCCCCAATCCCAAGGCCCAGCAAGCGGTGATCGAGGCCGCATTGGCGAGTGCGAATGTTGACGCGTCGTCGATTGCCTATCTCGAAGCGCATGGCACCGGAACCCCTTTGGGAGACCCGATAGAAGTTCAGGCGGCCATGCAGGTGCTGGGCGTGAATCGGCCGCCGGACAGGCCACTGTTGATCGGCTCAGTCAAGAGCAGCATAGGGCATCTTGAGGCTGTCGCAGGCATTGCGGGGCTGATTAAAACAGTGCTGTGCCTGCAACATGAAAGGATTCCCGGACAGGTGCACTTTGATCGGCCCAACCCCCATATCCCGTGGGACGCGCTGGCGGTTCAAGTGGTGAAGCAAACTCGGGCATGGCCGCAAAGCGATAAGCGCGCGGGTGTCAGTTCTTTCGGGTTCAGCGGCACCAATGCTCACGTTATTGTCGAGGCGTATCCTCAACAGTCCGTTGCTGATGTAACCACCGATCTGCCGTGTGCCATTATTTTGTCCGCACGTACAGAGTCGCAACTGGTGTCACGGGCGCAGCAGTTATCCCTTTTTCTTGAGCAGCACGACGTTGAATTAAACGCCTTGGCTTATACGTTGCAAACGGGCCGTGATGCGATGGCAGTCCGGTTGGCCTTTATGGCTCGCTCAGTCGTTGAAGCCAAGACGTTATTGAACGGTTGGCTTGGCGCAGGCCGCCTGTCTCAGGGGATTTTTAAGGGTGTGGCCTCAGGTGCTGGCACACCGGCCACACCCTTCGTGGCGGATGAAGGGCAACTGTCAGAACCGTTGCTTGAGGGCTGGGTCAGCGGTGGACAGGTGGACTGGCACCGTTTCTATGGCGCAGTAAAACCTCGAGGGCTGAGCCTGCCGACATATCCCTTCGCGGATGAACGCTTTTGGTTGCCCAACATGAGGGCACCTTCAATGGCACACGCGCCAGTTACTGAAGGGTCGCTTCTTCTCACGCCAACGTGGGAGCGGGCAGATGAGGGCGCTGAGGTGGGCGCGTCTAATCAGGTGCTGTGGCTGAGTGCCGATCATTCGATCATCGAGTCTGGGCTACACCCTTCGGGTATACCTTTTGTTGCCGCTGACACCCGTACGGTGCTGGTTGAACGTTTGCAGGCAGCCCGTGCCTGGGATCAACTGGTCTGGCTGGTTCCTTCTGAGGAGCCTGACGCTGCTGTGATGGGGTATCGCCTGATACAAGCGTTACTGGCCTTGGGGTACGCGCATCAGGCGTTGAATCTCACAGTAGTCACCCGTCAGGCTCAGGCCATTGCCGCGGATGAGCCGATAGACCCGTATCACGCGAGCGTGCTTGGGCTTATGGGGTCGTTGGCCAAGGAATATCCTCATTGGCAGGTGGTTTTATTGGATCGGCCTGTTGAGGGTGATGTGCCCTTGCGCACCTGGGTTCGACGCTCAGCAGATGCCCAGGGCAACGTGCAGGTGTGGCGCAAAGAGGGTTGGTTCAGGCAGCGTCTGGTGCCTTGCGAAATTAGGGATGCGCCTAAATCGGTTTACCGCGAGGGCGGTGTTTATGTCGTGGTTGGCGGTGCGGGCGGGCTTGGTGTAGTGCTCAGTGAATACTTGATCCGTCGCTATCGCGCACAGATGGTCTGGCTTGGTCGTCGGGTGGAAGATAAGCGCATTACGCAACAGCGTACCCAGTTGGCCGCTTTGGGTCCGATGCCCTTGTATCTGCAGGCAGATGCCAATGATCCCCAGGCATTGCGCCGCGCACAGGAGGTGATACGCGAGCGTTTTGGTGCTGTACACGGGGTGGTGCATTCGGTGATGGAATTGGCGGACAGTCCGCTTGCTCAAATGGATGAAGCAACCTTTGTGGTGGGGCTGAAAGCCAAGATGACGGCGCAAAATCTCGACGCTGTGGTGGGCGCGCAGGCCGTGGATTTTGTGATGTTTTTCTCGTCGATCAACAGCTTCCTCAAAACCGCTAACGCCAGCAACTATTCGGCTGGGTGCTGTTTTGCCGATGCTTGCGCGCATAACTTTCAGCGTCGTGGCTACCCGGTCAAGGTTATGCACTGGGGCCATACCGGAGGAGGCTGCTCGCCCGCGTACCGAGCGTTTATGGCGCAAATCGGTATGACGTCCACCCAGCCGGCGGAGGCCATGGCCCTGCTGGAGCAACTGTTGGCCGGCCCGTTATCGCACCTGGTGTTTGCCAAAACTTCCAAGGACATCGTTGCCCGGATGCTTGGCATCGCCAGTGCGCCTCCCGGGCCTGCGATGCAAGGTGCTGCCCGTCGCGAAATCGGCCCCCAGATTGATCTTGAACAATCGGTGATTGAAGACCTGACCGAACAGGCCTGCCGCGTGCTGAAATTGCCCGCTCATGGCATAGACCCTGGCCTGAACCTGAATGCCTACGGTTTTGACTCCATCTTGTTGATGGAGTACGCCCGCCAATTGAGCGATCACTATGGCTTGACGCTGTCGCCGTCACTGTTTTTCAGCCACACCAATCTGCTGCAGTTTGCTGCCTACCTTTTAAAGTTTTTTGCACCTGCAATGATCAGCTTTTACGCTCCCGAGGTCGCACCTGAGCACCCGCCAACCGCATCGCAGCCATCCCCTGCGGATGCCGTTGTTCCAGTGCCCCTGACCAGTGATGACGAGATTGCCATCATTGGCATGAGTGGGCGTTTCGCTGATGCCCGCAGCGTGGATCAACTGTGGGATATTTTGCGCAACGCACGCTCGGCCATTCACGAATTCCCCGGCACACGACTCTCAATGGCCGATGCGTTACATCCCCGATGGCTGACCGCTGCGCCGGGCCTGGAAGAGTTTGATCCGCTTTTTTTTGAAATATCCCCGCATGATGCGGCCCTCATCGATCCTCGCCAGCGCTTGTTGTTACAGGAAGCCTGGCGTGCGCTGGAGGATGCGGCTTACGGTGAACACCACTTACTCAATCAAACCATCAGTTTATTTGTGGGTGTAGAAGCCGGGGACTATGGTCGATTGATCGCCGAGCGCAATACGCTGACGGCCAATCATGAGGCCATATTGGCCTCTCGTCTGGCCTATGTCTTGAACCTGAGTGGAGGCGCCATAGCGATCAATACCGCGTGTTCTTCCAGTCTGGTGGCGCTGCATCAGGCTTGCCAGAGTTTGAGGACACGCGAATGCGATACGGCATTGGTGGCTGGAGTAAATTTGCTGTTGAGTACCCAGCTTTACGACCAGATGGCCGAGGCGGGCATGCTGGCAGCGCAGGGTGTTTGTTACGCCTTTGATCAACGAGCGACCGGCATGGTGCCCGGCGAAGCCGCAGTAGCGGTGGTGCTCAAACGCCTGTCAGATGCACGGGCTGATGGTGACCCGATCCGCGCGGTGATCGCAGGCAGCGGTATTAACTATGATGGCAAAACCCAAGGGATTACGGCCCCCAGCGGTAAGGCACAGACCAAGCTGTTACAGACGGTTTATGAGCGCTACAAAGTCAATCCGGATCAGTTGGAGTATGTCGTCACTCACGGCACCGGGACGCCATTGGGTGACCCGGTTGAGGTCAATGCCCTGTGTGACGCGTTTGCCCCGTTTACTCAACGGCAGCAGTTCTGTGCGCTAACGTCGAACAAGCCAAACGTGGGGCACTCCCTTGCCGCATCGGGTCTGGTGAGTGTGGTTAACCTGGTGCAAGCGCTTGAGCATGAAACAATCCCGCCAAGCGTGCATGCCGATCAGCAGAGCACTTACGTCAACTGGGCGAGCAGTCCGTTTTTCGTTAACACGGCTGTACGTCCCTGGCCGCAAAGAGCAGGTGCCGCACGTCTGGGCGCCGTCAGTGCTTTTGGGATGAGTGGCACCAATGCCCATGTGGTCATTCGAGGGGCTGAGGCGTTGCCCGCCGCCACAGACTCACCGACGTTTGCTTATGCCTTGATGGTGCTGTCGGCAAAAACCGAAGCGGCGCTGCGGTTGCAGCTGCAAGCCCTCATCGCCGCCCTGCAAGCGCGCGAATGGAATCAAGCCGACCTGCAAAAAATGAGTCATACCTTGCAAAGTGGCCGGCATCATTTTGCCTGGCGTTGCGCCGTGGTGATCAAGGATGAAGATGACGCGGCTAGCCAACTGCAACGATGCCTTGATGCGGGGCAAGATACGGCCAATGGATATGGGCAGGTTGCGCGAGGTTTTACCGTAGATAAAGCCCGGCTCGAGCAGGCTCACGCGTTGCTCGCACACACAGCCATTGGTTATGAACCTGAAGCTTTGAGGGCCACCCTTGAAACCCTGGGGCAGCGGTATCGCGAGGGCTATGACTTACCGTGGGTGTTGCTGTTTGGCGATCATTTGCCGGCACGTATCCATTTGCCGACATATCCGTTTGAACGCGAGCGCTTCTGGGCCATCGCCCCCCCCACACCTCAGGCATTGCACCCCTTGGTGAATCGCGATACCCGCACTGCGGACCGTCAACGCTACACCACGCGACTGACGGGGGAGGAAACGGTGCTGCGCGATCACCGAGTTTCAGGGGCGCGTATCTTGCCGGGTGTTGCTCATCTGGAATGGGCCCGGGCCGCCGTGCAGTTATGGCTGGGTAATGATCTGCCTGTTCGTCTGGAGCAAGTGACCTGGCTTGTGCCCTTGATCGTCGACGCCGAATTACAGGTGCATATCGATCTGGTGCAGGAAGGGCAAGGGCGGATCGCTTTCCACATCTACAGGGGTGAGGGTGCAGATGTCGTGCGTTATAGCCAAGGCTGGGTGCAGCAGATCGACGCGCCGAACCGTGCGGCTCCATGGGTTGATCTGGCCAGTGTGGGTGAGCACTGCGTAACTCAGCTTCCCGGTGACGATTGCTATGCCCGGTTTGCCGTCGCAGGTCTCGAACTTGGCCCGGCTTTTCAGGTAATACGTCAGGTCAAACAGGCTGGAAGCGTGGCGCTGGGAGCGCTGCAAGCGGTGACAGGCTTTGAGCCCGGCGAGGGCTGGATGTTACCGCCCGGCATGCTGGATGGAGCCTTGCAGGTGTGTGCGCAACTGAGTTCGCAGACGACGATAGCCCTGCCGTTTGCAGTACACAGCGTCGAACAATGGGGGGCGATGCCTGAAACGGCGCAAGTGGTTGCACGTCGGATAAGTGATGGCGAAAAACTGACGCCCAACTTTGATATCGACATCGTGAATGCCGATGGCAGCGTTGCGGTGCGCATGTGTGGTTTCAGTGCGCGGGTGAGGGCGACACCACCGCCGGCTGACGCGGATGAGCTGACCCTCACACCGGTCTGGTTGCCGGTGCCCGCGCACGCCGTGAGTCCTGCTCATGCGTCGGGGCAGGTGGTGCGACTGATGGCTGATCTCGAGTTGATTGAAGGTCAGGTGTCCGTACTGTGGCGTGCGGGAGACAGTAGCGAAACATTGCTTGAGCACCTGACAGGGCTGAGCGCATTCACGCGTCTGCTGTGGCATGTTCCGCAGGGTCAAGTGCACTTGGCGAGAATGGGCCTGCGACTGATCAAGGCGTTGCTGGCGTTGGGCTTTGCTGAGAAACCTTTGGAATTGACGGTGGTGACCCGGCAAGCGCAGGGGCTGGACGCGAATGAAAAAATTGACCCTGAGCAGGCAGCCCTGCATGGGTTAATCGGCTCGTTGGCCAAGCAATACGCCCATTGGCGCATTAGATTACTGGACCTGCCTGAGGCGCACAGCCTGACCGAAGACGTGCTGCTGGCTCAGCCCGTCAACACTTATGGCAATGCCCGACTGTGGCGAGGGGGTAGCTGGTATCAGCAACAGTTGGCGCGCTGTGTGTTAGCGCCATTGAATACCGAGGTGTATCGAGACAGCGGCGTGTATGTGGTGGTCGGCGGCGCAGGCGGATTGGGGAGGGTGGTGAGTGAGCACCTGATTCGCCAGTGCCGGGCGCAGATGGTGTGGCTGGGGCGCCGGGAGGAGGATGACGCTATCACCCAAGCCCGCCGCCGACTTGGCGAGCTGGGCCCAACGCCCTTGTACCTTCAGGTCGATGCGACAGACCGTGATGCGTTGGCACTTGCACAGATTGAGATAGTGCAACGTTTTGGCCCACCCAATGGCGTGATTCACAGTGCAATGGTGTTGGCTGACAAAGGGCTGGCCAGCATGGATGAAGCCACGTTCGAGGCGGCGGTGTCTGCCAAGGCGTTAACAGCACAGAGAATGGATGAGGTGTTCGGGCATCACACGCTGGACTTTGTGTTGTTTTTTGGCTCATTGCAGAGTTTTTTGAAGGCACAAGGGCAAAGCAATTATGCGGCAGGCTGTTGTTATTCAGACGCCCTGGCTTGCGTGCTCGGGCAACAGCGCCCGTATCCTGTCAAGGTGATGCATTGGGGCTACTGGGGCAGTGTCGGCGTGGTGGCCACCCCGGCCTATCAGAATCGTTTGGCACAGATGGGCTTGGGCTCTATAGAACCGGTTCCGGCCATGGCTGTACTGGATCAATTCGTGGCCTCACCTGTTGCGCAAGCCGTTTACCTTAAAACCAGTCAGACCGCGCTACCGGCTGCTTTGGGTGTGAGCCTGCAAACGGTTGTCGAAGTGGCGCCCTGTTTGCCCCGCGTGGAGTTGCCTTTCGATCAGCCCGCACCCTCACCACCCGCTGGCATTGAAGCGGCGCAGCGTATTTTTGAGCAACAACTGGCCCCTGTGTTTCGGGAGCGGTTGCTGGCGATAGAACCACAGTCGGTGAGTCACAAGCACCGCCCTTGGTACGAGGCAAGCTTGCGCCGCCTACATTCATCCAGTGCGCTGGACGAGCAGGGTGCGGCACCTGGCGTGCAATGGAACGCCTATGTGGAGTCGCACAAGGACGATGCTCAGACGGGTGCTCAAGTTCGGTTGGCGAATGACGTTTTGCAACGCTTGCCAGAGATTCTGCGCGACGAGGTCAAGGCCACGCAGGTGGTGTTTGCCCAAGGCCAGGTGCAGCACGTTGAAGCGGTGTACGGCAAGCACCCGGTGGCTAACTATTTCAACACCCTGCTCGGGGACCGGCTGCTGGCTTATATCGAGCAGCGGCTTGCCCAGGATCCGCAGGCCCGCTTGCGGATTTTGGAAGTGGGCGCAGGCAGCGGGGGCACGAGTGCCACCTTGATTGCTCGGCTGGGTGCGTACGCTGCCCATATCGATCAGTACTGTTACACCGATCTGGCGGGCGCGTTTTTAGGCCATGGGCAAGCGCAATTCGGCGCTTCGGTTGCGTACCTGCACACGCAGTTGCTCGATATTGAACGCTCCCCAATGGCCCAGGGTTTCAGACCGGGGGATTACGACATTGTCGTCGCCACCAACGTGTTGCATGCGACACGCGATATCCGCAACACGTTGCGCAATACCAAGGCCTTGCTTAAGGGCCACGGTTTACTGCTACTCAACGAATTATCCGGGGTCAGCCTTTTTCAGCACCTGGTCTTTGGGGTGCTGGATGGCTGGTGGCTGGCGCAAGACAGGGATCGGCGCATCCCCGACACGCCTGCCCTGAGTGCCGCTGCCTGGCGAGAAGCACTGACAGAGGCGGGCTTTAATTCGGTAGTGGTCACTCAACCGGCGAGCTGTGAACTGGGGCAGCACATCATAGAAGGCTTTAGCGACGCCATACTCTGCTTTGAGGGTGAGGCGCAAGATCCTCAGCCGGTTTCCCATGGCATTGAATCAGCTGCGCCGGTTCGGGTCACAGCCGCAGCCTTGGGCGCGCAAGCCAGCCTGCGCCAGACACTTCGTGCCTGTGTACTGGAAACCCTGGGGCTTAAGGAAGCCCAATTGCAGGATGACCAAGCGTTTATCAGTTATGGCGTGGACTCGATCAGCAGCGTGGCGCTGGTTAATACCATCAATAGGCGGTTAGGTCTGCGGCTAGCGGCCACGGTGTTGTATGACTATCCGACACTGGCGCGTTTGAGTGCCCACTTGCAAGAGATTGCGGTGCCAGCGACCGCGGTGCTACAGCCAGAGGTTACTGACTCTGCGATGAGCGAACCGCCGGTTCAACCGGTGACGATGGCACCTGTAAAAGCGCGTTTCGTGAGCCCCCAACCCTCTTCACCTGGTCAAACTTATCGCCGTGTTCTACTGGAGCGTCCCGGTTCGATTGACCAGATACGTGTGGTCGATGAGCCCCTTGCGGCCTTGGGGCCTTACGACGTGCGGATCGCCGTGCAGGCTTTTTCCCTGAATTTCGGTGATCTGCTGTGCGTGAGCGGGCTTTACCCCACTCAACCTGATTACCCGTTCACCCCCGGTTATGAAGCGAGCGGCATCGTCACCGCCGTGGGTTCTGAAGTCCTCAGGGCTGCACCGGGTGACCGCGTCGTGGCGTTGGCCGACCACGCGCTGGGGGCGCACGCCACGGTCGTCACCTGTTCACAAGATCAGGTCTTTACCTGTCCTGCGGGTCTGTCGTTTGAGGCCGCGTGCGCCATGCCCTCTGCCGCGTTGACAGTCATCGAGTGCTTCGCCCGAGCACAGCTCAAGGCAGGCGAGCGAATTCTGATCCAGACCGCGACAGGTGGCGTGGGCCTGATGGCCGTGCAATTGGCCCAACACATCGGCGCGGAAGTCTTTGCAACGGCCGGTTCTCAAAACAAGCTCGACTATCTGGCGACGCTCGGAGTGCGTCACTTGATTAACTACCCGCAAGAAGACTTTGCCGACGCCATTCACCGGATGACACAAGGCCAAGGCGTAGACGTGGTGCTAAACACACTCGACGGTGATGCGATGCAAAAAGGCTTGCGCTGCCTGAGCGCAGGCGGGCGCTATATTGAAATCGCAATGACGGCCTTGAAGTCGGCCCACGCCATAGATTTATCGTTGCTGGATAACAACCAATCGGTGCACTGCGTTGATATGCGCAAGTGGGGTCTGGAGCGGCCCGAGCTCGTAGGCAAGAACTTTCAAACAATGGTAGATCTGCTTGAACAAGGCGCTATCGCCCCGACGTTGAGCCAAACCTTCCCCTTCGATGATATTCACAGCGCTTACCGTTGGCTGCAATCGCGTGACCATATAGGCAAAGGGGTGGTGAGTATTCCACCTGCACTGCAGTTTCAAGAATGCACGCCGGCGCCAAAGGCCTCAAATGATCTGGAGCCTATTGCGATCATTGGCATGAGCGGCCGTTTTGCCAGTGCTACGACGACTGAGGCTTTATGGGACGCACTGGTGAACGGTGTGGATTTGGTTGAAGAAGTGTCGCGCTGGGAGTTGTCGTCACTGAGCTCAGAGTCAGCGGGTTCATCCTGCAAACAGGGTGGTTTCTTATCGGACATTGAATGCTTCGACCCGTTATTTTTCAACATTTCGAGCATGGAAGCGGCGGCGATGGATCCCCAGCAGCGATTGCTGCTCGAGGAAACGTGGCATGCCCTGGAAGATGCTGGCCATGCCGGGCGGGCCATAGAAGGTGCACGGTGCGGCGTGTATGTCGGTTGTTCGGCAGGCGACTATCTGGATCTGCTGGGCGTGGCGGCGCCCGCTCAGGCTTTTTGGGGAAATGCGGCGTCGGTGATTCCTGCTCGAATAGCCTTCCACCTGAATTGGCAAGGCCCTGCCGTCGCCACAGATACGGCGTGTTCAAGTTCGCTGGTCGCGATTCATCAGGCCTGTCAGGCGTTACGTGATGATGAAGTCGATATGGCCGTTGCGGGCGGGGTCTTTGTGCAGTGCACGCAGCGCCTTTTCCGCCAGGCCAATCAGGCCGGCATGCTCTCGAATACGGGGCGGTGCAGTGTGTTTGATGAACAGGCTGATGGTTTTGTACCCGGTGAAAGTGTAGCGGCCATCGTGCTCAAGCGACTGTCACACGCACAGGCAGATGGCGATACGGTCTATGGCGTAATCCGTGGCTCCGGCATTAATTACGACGGAGCGACCAATGGCATCACGGCGCCCAGCGGCCCTGCGCAAACGCGTTTGGTGCGCGAAGTGTATGAGCGCTTCGCGATTGACTGCGCCGCCATTCAACTGGTTGAAGCGCATGGCACCGGGACTGTTTTGGGTGATCCGATTGAATTCAATGCGTTGGCAGAGGCGTATGGCACTGCGTTACCCAGGGCCAAATGCGCGATGGGTTCAATCAAAAGCAATTTGGGGCATGCCGCGACAGCGGCAGGTGTGGTGGGCGTGATCAAAGTGTTGCTGGCAATGGAGCACCGGAAGATTCCACCGTCGCTCCATTTTCATCAAGGTAATCGTCACATCGATTTCGCTCACAGCCCGTTCTACGTCCCGACGCACGCGGTTGCCTGGGAGGTTCCTCAGGGGGGTGAACGCATGGCGGCGGTCAGCTCATTTGGTTTTAGCGGCACCAATGCCCATGCAGTCATCGCACAAGCCCCCAGCCGCATCGAGCCCGTATCCAATCGACCATTCTTTTTGATTGTTCTATCGGCGCGCACCCCAGAACAACTGCGTCAATTGGCTCAACAGCTGGCGCACCAGATCAGTCGCCAGCCTGTTGATATGGGGGCCATGAGTTACACGTTGCTGATGGGGCGCCGCCATCAAGATGTCCGGCTGGCCTGTGTAGCAGCCGACATTGCACAATTGTGCGAGCAACTGAACCAATGGCTCGATGAACAGCAGCCGCGAGAGGTGATCAGTGGTCACGCCAGTTCATACGCTGTGCAGGCGCAACCTGCCGGGCGGCAACTGTTGGAGACCTGCCACAACGCTTCATCACCTCAAGCGTTGAAAGAGACCTTGTCAGGTTTGGCCAGCCTGTATGTGCAGGGCGCTGAATTATCTTGGGAGCGAATCTTTGACAGAGCCTCACGGCGCAGGATTCGTTTACCGACTTACCCCTTTGCCCGTGAGCGGTATTGGCCACTGCCCACCACGCCCCAAACCCCTGCAGTCAACCGTGTCAGCCCATCAATGCCAGCGGCGAGCAACGAGGCGTCTGCAACCGTTCGCCAGGCAGTACGCGGGATATTCAAGCGCGTCCTGGCCTTGAGCGATGAGCAGTTGCGTGATGATGTCGATATTGCGTGCTATGGGATCGACTCGATTATTCGAATGGAGTTGGTAAGAGCACTCAATCAACACTTTGAACTTTCAGTCTCGAATGGCGTGCTGGATGAGTATCCCAGTGTCAAACGCTTATCTTTGTATATAGAGGCCGCTGAGCAGCCCGTCGACATTGCGAGGAGCGCAGCTGAACCCGAGCGTGATGGTGCAAACATCGAACCGGCTAACGACAGGGTGTATCTGGCAGGTACAAGTGCCTTGAAGGCCGATGTTGAAAGTGTCTGGAAGCATTTATTTGTACGCAGCAAGCAAGATTGAAAAGAAGCGGACCCACTTTCCTGGGGCCTGACAAGGGTGGTTTTCATGTGCGGTGGAAAAGTAAATGCATTCAATGACCGGTAATGTGAATCAGGCGCCCGCTCAGTCATCGGCGTTCAAAGCGCTACCACCCGAAGTGGTGTGTTTTAAACAGGCTGCTTATGGCCGACCGGTATTTTGGATACATGCTGCGGCTGGAGGCAGTTCGATCTGGCAGTATCAACGCATTGCCAATGTCAGTCAGCGTACGTTGTATGCCATAAAACCGCCCTCTATTGATATTACGCACTATTGGTTATCCGGGATTGAAGCCAGAGCGTCCTACTACATCGCCCTTATTACTTCAATCGACCCTGAGGGGCCGTACGATCTGGGCGGGTATTCTATGGGCTGTACCCTTGCTTATGAAGTGACCCGGCAGTTGGTGTTGATGGGGCACAAGGTGCAATCACTGGTGCTGATCGACCCGACAGACATGTCGAGCGTTCAGGCATGGGCTGCGGCTCACAACAACAGTGAACTGGGGGCGCAATCCTTGGTGCTTAGAACCATGAATTTTTCTCTCCTGCTCGAAGAGTGGACAGAGGGGCGCAGTGCGCAGCGCACGCTTATCCATCGAGACGAAGTGTCCGGTTACGAGTACCTGGAAGCTTTTATCGAGCGTATTTATGACATGGGTGTGCAGCGCGGGTTAAGGCTTGCCAAAGATCAGTTTATGCTCAGGGTAATCCAGGACCATCAATTGCTGGAAAGCCTGGTCTGCAACGGTTACAACCGCTCCTTGCCTGAACACTGTGAAGTACAAGGCTATCTTTACGTCAATCGAAGCAGGGCCATGCAAGGCTCCGCGGCGCCTTATATTTTAATGAGCGATGATTTGTCCAGAGGGGTTGAAGAAAACTACAACGCCGAGTGGCTATTAAAGTGTCGTCACTTCAGCATCACTGAACTTGAGTGTACGACTCACTTCATGTTGCTCTTTGAAGCCGAGTCATTAATGCCGTGCATTGAACACTGCAGAAAACTGTATCAGTTGGGCCCGGTTGCCCTCGTGAGGTGAAGTCATGGACTTGAAGTCAACTGTTCAACAGGCCATCAATAAAGTGGCAGAAGCCATTGCCACCAGGTGTGTAGAAAACGTCTTGGCTTTGTATACACCCGATGCCTGTTTTTTGGCTGGCGATCAACGCGTCTTGCCGGGCAGGCAGGCGATAGAGGGTTATATCCGACGCCTGTTCGAACTGAACATAAACGGCGCCGTCTTTACGACCGAAACAGTAGAAGACCTCGGTGGCGCCGTACTTGAGGTGGGAAGCTATGAGATGTTTACGCAAGGCCGGCAGAGTGTGGTCGAAGGGGATTACATGATTGTGTGGAAGCACCAGGAAGAACAGGGCTGGCTCATCCATAGAGATGCTTTTAGCCTGTTGCAGGAGTCATTGCTCGCGCCTGAAATCAAGGGTTAATGCCGCAGGTACTGCGATTAAACAGCGTCATGCCGGTGGCGCGCCGGTACTCGCTTGGCGTCTGGCCCATTTCAACGCGAAAGTGGCGGTTGAAGTTGGAGATATTTTCATAGCCCACTTCAAAGCAGATGGTGGCCACCGACAGCTCGGTTTGCATGAGTAGCCGACACGCACGCTGAACCCTCAACTTGCGCATAAGGTCGATGAAACCGTGGCCGGTAATTCGTTTGAAAAAACGCGAAAACCCCGGCTCACTCATCTTCAACTGGCGAGCAATGACGGATACTCGAACATCGCCTGTGAGTTCAGCCAGCAAATAGTCAAAGGCTTTGTTTATGCGCTCTGAACTGTGCGCATTGAGGGAGGGGCTGTAGCAGGCACTGGCCAGAAAATGCACGTCCTGCGCAGGGGCCTTGATCAAGACATTGATCACTTGCAGAAACAGAATCAGCCGTTCCAGCCCCTCAGCCAGACCGATGGCTTCGAGCAGGTGGGCGGCCTCTAAAGCGGTTGAGCCGGTAAATGTCAGACCACGGCGAGCCCGTTCAAACAAATCCTGCAAATCGCCCAGTTCCGGGAGTGTGCCGCGCAAGGCCAGTAGGGTCGCGCCATCAAATTGCAACACCACATCTCGCCCGGCCAGGTGCTCACCGGGCGCCACATCGCCAATCCAGTCATGGGGCAAATCGGGGCCAATCAGCGCGACATGCCCCGCCGAAAAAGCACCGATGTAATCGCCCGCCACCAGCTTGCCGCTGCCTTGGCGAATCAGATGGATTTCAAACTCGGGGTGATGGTTCCAGCGTGCCAGTGCATAAGGGTAGTCATGCTCATACCAGCGAAAACACTGATGAGGCTCAGGGAGGATGACTTCCAGTTCGGCGGGCCGTTGTTCAAACAGGGCGGCTCGGTGATCAGACATGGCAGGCCCTTTTTATCGTTATGTATGCGATGAGTCGCTGAAACATACGCGTTTGTGGTCGGCTGCGGCTAGCTCATCTAATGCGCAAGGCTGATATTTTTTTAACCCTGAGTTGCCCGATTAAAAAAGTATCAGCCCGGCATCCGCTGCGCATTTGTCGGGTAATTTTTAACCTGCTGAAATCATCCATAGCCTTGATGCCCACGGGCATCCCCACTCATAAAAACGGATGAACGACCCATGAAACGACTGGAAGGTAAAAGCGCGTTAATAACAGGTTCTGCCCGAGGCATCGGCCGTACGTTTGCTCAAGCCTACATTCGCGAAGGGGCAACGGTGGCCATTGCCGACATCAACCTTGAGCGCGCCCGCGCCACGGCCCGCGAGTTGGGGCCACAGGCTTACGCGGTTGAAATGGATGTCACCCGTCAGCGTTCAATCGACGATGCCTTGGCCGCTGTCATCGCGCAGACGGGCAAACTGGATATTTTGATTAACAATGCGGCCCTGTTCGATCTGGCTCCGATCGTCGGCATCAGCCGGGACAGTTTTGAACGCCTGTTTGCGATCAACGTCGCGGGCACCCTGTTTACCTTGCAGGCGGCCGCCAAACAGATGATTAGCCAGGGGCATGGCGGAAAAATCATCAACATGGCCAGCCAGGCCGGTCGCCGGGGCGAAGCGCTGGTGGGGGTGTATTGCGCGACCAAAGCGGCGGTGATCAGCCTGACCCAATCTGCGGGTCTTGACCTGATCAAACACGGCATCAATGTCAACGCGATTGCCCCCGGAGTCGTCGACGGCGAACACTGGGACGGCGTTGATGCACTGTTTGCCCGCTACGAGAATCGCCCGTTGGGCGAGAAGAAAAAAAGCGTGGGGCAAGAAGTGCCATTTGGCCGAATGGGCACCGCCGATGATTTGAGCGGAATGGCTATTTTTCTGGCGTCCCCCGACAGCGAGTACGTGGTCGCCCAGACCTACAATGTCGACGGTGGCAACTGGATGAGTTGAGAGGGCTGGTCTTTGACGGAGCGGGCGACCTCATCGTCACTTGGCGCGGCTTCCTCCTGACGCTCTGACTGAGGGGGCACGGGGCACCTCTGGGGTGCCGCGCGGTCAATGGTGTTATGGGCCCATGATTGCCTTTTAAGGAGACGCGCCATGAGCGATGTGCTGCCTGCCGATCTGCACTATGTCGATGACACGCAGCCCGGCATTACCCGCAAAAAACTTCGCAAGGGTTTCAGCTACTTTGATCCTTCGGGAGAGCGCATCACCGATACGGATCAGATCAAGCGCATCAACGCGCTTGTCATTCCGCCGGCCTACGTTGATGTGTGGATTTGTCCGGACCCCCGTGGCCATTTGCAAGCCACCGGGCGTGACGCCAGAGGCCGCAAGCAATACCGCTATCACGCGCGCTGGCGTGAGGTGCGTGACGCCACCAAGTATTCACGCTTGCGAGATTTCGGCCTGGCATTGCCTAAACTGCGCAAACATTTGGACGGGCTGTTGGCGGCGCCGGGCATGAGCCGCGACAAAGTGATGGCCACGGTCATCACTTTGCTGGATGCCACGTTGATCCGCGTAGGGAATAGTCGATACGCACGCGATAACCGCTCCTATGGCCTGACTACGTTGCGCAGTCGCCATGTTGCGGTCAGTGGCACAACCATCAAATTTCAGTTTCGTGGCAAAAGCGGCGTAGAGCACTGTATTTCGGTCAAGGACCGCCGGATAGCGCGCATCATCAAGCGTTGCCTTGAAATTCCCGGTCAGAGCCTGTTTCAGTATCTGGACGAAGAGGGCGTGCGCCACTCAATCAGTTCTTCCGATGTGAATGACTACCTGCATGAGCTGACGGGCGCCGACTTCACGGCCAAGGATTACCGCACCTGGGCGGGCAGTGCGCTGGCCTTGTCAGTGTTGCGCGAGCTGCAATGGCAACCCGAGTCCGATGCCAAGCGGCATGTAGTCGACATGGTTAAAAGCGTCGCCAAACAGTTGGGCAATACGCCGGCGGTTTGCCGCAAGTGCTATATCCATCCGGCCGTATTGGACGGTTTTGCCTCTGGGAATTTGGCAAAGCTGCCAAAGCCGCGTGTACGCAAAGGATTGAAGGTCGAGGAAATGGCGCTCGCCATGTTTCTTGAGCAAATGATCGCTGCCGACCAACCTGCTGACACACTCTAAAAAAATGGAACGATCCGACTGCCAGAATTGTCCATTGTGCCTGTAGTAAATCCCCGGACACTTAGCCGGTAACCATGACGAGGTGATTATGCGCAATGTTATTTCTGCATCAATATTGGCGTGTTTGATGGGCGCCGTACCCTTTGCAGCCCAAGCCGCCAATCAAACCCCCCGCGACTGCAAAGCCGATCAGATATTGGTCAAGTCTATGGACAAGTTCAGTTGCTACGGGATCGGTGACAAAGCTCCGGACCAATTTATTCGTGATAAAGCAGCGATAAAAGACTGGAAATCCAAAAAACTGACCAAGCCGGTTAAAGACGAGCAATGGGTGCAAATAGGCAACTATTACGTATTGGTCAACGGCGTTAATAATGTGATCAAGGAAATCCGCACCAAGAATGGGAAAGTAGTCAGCAAGTAAATTGAGGCATGGCGGATCGGCTTCAAATGATCCGCTTCGCCAGACAAGGCGCCTCGAACGCAGCAGGCATTGTTTTGTGAGACCCGTCGCGGTTTTCACAATGGGTCCGCTCAGCGACATGAGACCGGTTTAGTCTGTGGCCTACGTTCGATTACACGAGCGCAGCAGTCGCAACTTCCCAGTCATGGATCGAGGCCCACCCTTATGCAGCTTTCCCACATAAGCATCGCCACAGCCACTCTGCTGGCGCTATGTGCTAGTGCAATCACTCACGCCGCAGATATTCCCCCCCAACAACTGCTCTCCCAGGCTCAAGCCGAGCAACCGGCCTATCTGCAAACCCTGAAATCGCTCGTCTCGGTCGATACCGGCACGGGAACCCAGGAAGGGCTTGAGCAAATCAGCGCACTGCTGGTCAAGCGCCTTACCGATCTGGGGGCCAAGGTTGAGACCTTCCCGGCCACGCCTTCGGCGGGGAACAACATCATCGGCACCTTTAAAGGTTCAGGCACTAAGGACTTCTTGCTGATGGTGCACTACGACACCGTTTTTGGCCCCGGCACGGCGGCTAAACGTCCGTTTCGCACAGAGGGCGACCGTGCATATGGGCCCGGTGTTGCCGATGCCAAGGGCGGAGTGGCGATGATCCTGCACGCGATCAAGCTGCTTCAGGACCAACAGTTCAAAGGCTACGGTACGCTAACCGTGCTGTTCAACCCGGATGAAGAAATGGGCTCGGCCGGATCGAAACGCATCATTTCCGAGCTCGCGCGCAAACATGATTACGTCTTTTCTTACGAGCCACCCGACACAGATGCGGTGACGGTGGCCACCAATGGGATCAATCAGGTGAAACTGGAGGTCAAGGGCCGCTCTTCACATGCCGGTTCCGCGCCCGAGAACGGCCGCAATGCCCTCACCGAGTTGAGCCATCAGATTATCCAACTCAAGGACCTGGGTGATCAGGCCAAAGGCACTACCGTCAACTGGACCCTGGCCAAGGCAGGTGAGAAAGCCAACATCATTCCAGATCTGGCCACCGCTGAGGCGGATATGCGCTATTCGGACGTCACCGAGAATGCCCGGGTGATGGCCGACGCCGAGCGCCTCTCCAAAAACAGCCTGATCCCGGACACTCAGGTCACCCTCACCTTGAACAAAGGCCGGCCGCCGCTGGCGAAAAATGAGGGTTCTGAAGGGTTGGCCAAAACAGCCCGTCAGCTCTATGGCCAGATCGATAAAACCATTGAGCCTATCGCCATGCGTTTTGGCACGGATGCTGGCTACGCCTACGTACCGGGCAGTGCCAAACCGGCGGTGCTGGAAACCATGGGCGTCGTGGGGGCGGGTTTGCATGCGGACAATGAATACATTGAATTGAACAGCGTGGCTCCGCGGCTGTACCTGACCGTGGCCATGATCAGGGAGTTGTCGCAGTAAGCTTTCTGTACGGTGTAGGCGTTATGACAAAAAACCGCCATCCACATTCAACGAAATGCCTGTGGTGTAAGTGGACGCATCACTGGCCAGGTACAGCACCGCCCCGGCCATCTCGCTGGGAGCGGCCACGCGCTTGAGCGGGATACGTTGCAATACGGTTTGCAAGATGGCGTCATTGCTGACCAGCGCCGAGGCAAATTTAGTGTCGGTCAGGCCTGGCAGCAAGGCGTTACAGCGGATGCCGAACGCCGCGCACTCTTTGGCAAACACTTTGGTCATGTTGATCACGGCCGCCTTGGTCATCGAATAGACACCCTGGTACTCACCCGGTGATACGCCGTTGATTGACGCGACGTTGATAATGCTGCCGCCGCCGTGGGTGCGCATCAGCTTGCCGGCTTCCACCGACATAAAGAAATAACCGCGAATGTTCACATCAACCGTTTTCTGGAACGCACTCAAGTCGGTGTCCAGTACATGGCCGAACTGCGGATTGGTGGCGGCGTTGTTGACCAATATGTCGAGGCGACCGAACGCTTCGCGAATGTGGGTAAACGTGTGGATGATCTGCTCTATCTCGCCAATGTGGCAGGCGATGGCAGTGGCTTTGCCGCCTTCGGCGATGATTGCATCGGCGACTGGCTGGCACCCTTCGAGCCTGCGACTCGAGACAATGACGTGGGCGCCTTGCTGGGCCAGCAGTTTGGCGATGGCCTCACCGATGCCGCGGCTGGCACCCGACACAAATGCAATTTTGCCATCGAGGTCGAACAGTTGAGTCTTGGACATGCTGATTCCTTACTGATGGCGTGGTTATAGACTGGACTGGGCAATGACCTTGAGGCTCATGCGCTCCAGCAGTTCATTCATTTTTACAAACGTGGCAAAGCGCTTGTCCCGGGTTTGGCCGTGGTAGTAGCGGAAGTAGATTTGCTGAACGATACCGGCCAGGCGGAACAGTCCGTAGGTGTAGTAAAAATCGTAATTGTCGATCTGAATGCCGGAGCGTTCAGCGTAATAGTCTACAAATTCGCGGCGTGTCAGCATGCCGGGTGCATGGCTTGGCTGGCGGCGCATGTGTTGCATTGACGCGGGATCGTTCGCCTCGATCCAATAGGCCAGGCTGTTGCCCAAATCCATCAGAGGGTCGCCTACGGTCGTCAGTTCCCAGTCCAGCACGCCGATGATCTTCATGGGGTCGGCGGGATCAAGCATCACGTTATCAAAGCGGTAGTCGTTATGAACCAGGCTCGGGGCAGGGTAATCGTTAGGCATATTGGCCTTTAGCCAATCCTTGACGTGCTGCCAGTGCGGTGCATCTGGGGTCAAGGCTTTGTCGTATCGCTCGCACCAGCCACTGATCTGTCTGTGGACATAGCCCTGCGGTTTACCCAAATCGCCCAGGCCGCAGGCGTTGTAGTCGACCTTGTGCAGTTCAACCAGCTTGTCGATAAAGCTGTGGCAGAGCGTTCGCGTGCCTTCAACGGTGAGGTTCAGCTCGGCTGGCAGATCTGAGCGCAGGATGATCCCCTTGACGCGCTCCATGACATAGAACTCGCTGCCGATGACGGACTCGTCAGTACAGTGGGCGTAGGCGTCAGGACAATAAGGAAAGGCCTGCTTGAGCTGGTTGATGATGCGGTATTCGCGACCCATGTCATGAGCCGATTTGGCTTTGTGCCCAAAGGGCGGGCGGCGCAGAACCAGCTCTACACCGGGGTATTCGATCAGATAGGTCAGGTTAGATGCACCGCCCGGGAATTGGCTGATCACGGGCTGTCCGGTCAGGCCTGGCACCTTCGCTTTGAGATAGCCATCGACTGCGCCGGCGTTGAGTTCTTCTCCGGAGCGGATACGGGTGGATGAGTCGGTGAGCGCCATGGTTATCTCTTCTACTTATAGTTGGGGCTGGACAACATGGGCCAATTTAATAGGCGCTGATGGCGGCTACAAGGCAATCGCGGCCTCTATAGGCGAGGTGGTTAGCGGGCAATCAGTGAACTTGATAACCCTTGAGCAAAAAGCGATGCAAAAAAAACCGAAGCGCGTGGGCTTCGGTTTTCAGTGTCGCGTGGCGCTTACGACGGGAACAGTTCGCTCAGTTTCATGGCCAGCATCATGTCGCCTTCAGCGCGCAGCTTGCCGCCCATGAAGGCTTGCATGCCATCGGTCTCGCCGCTGACGATGCCGTGCAGGGTTTCGCCGTCCATGACCAGAGTCACTTGAGCGTCCGGGTTTTCACCCTCTTGCAGCTCGCACGTGTTGTCTTTAACAATCAACGAGAAGTTTTTTGTGTCATCAATGCGAAAGCCGAATACCAGATCCAGGCCCTCAGCAGCGGCTGGGTTGAATTTGGCTTTCATTGCTTGAACGGCATCAGCTACAGAAGTCATGGTTCGATCCTTTCAGGGTGGGTTACGGCGACCCGCAGGTCACGGTTGCCAGCGCTCATCGATATGTGATCAGCGATGGCGTCTTCAACAGTTGTAAATGCACATGACTGTTAAAGGAAGCCAGGGTGACCTCGCGGCCACGAAACTTGAGTTGGCTGAGCGAGGTGTTAACAATTTGCCAGGTCAGCTTGAAGGCCTCGCTGGCAGGCATTTGGGTCAGTTGGTGGAGCAGGGCAGTGATACTGCCGCCGGACGTGAACACGGCAATGTTTTGTTGATGGCTGGCCAGATCGAGAATACGGTTCAGGCCTCCCTTCACACGCTCGATAAAACCCGGCCAGCTTTCCAGCTGCGGGGAGTCGTAAGTGCCGCTGATCCAGCGCGCAATGATCAGATCGAAGATGCGCTGGAATTCTTCCGGCTGATGGGCGGCATTTTTCAGCGTGTTCAGGGCTTCTGGTTCATGTGGCAAGAGGCCCGGGAGCAGGGCATCAAGCACCGCGAAGGCGTCGAACTCATTGAAGGCCGGGTCTATTTCCAGATCGGGCGCAGTCAGTCCGGCGGCCGTGAACTGGGCCAGCGCATGCCGGGCGGTATCTTGTTGGCGCAGCAGATCACCTGACAGGCAGCGATCAAAGCGCACACCAAGGTCAACCAGATGTTGGCCGGTGATGTGCGCCTGACGCACTCCCAGAGGCGACAGGACGTCATAGTCGTCTGCACCGAATGAGGCTTGGCCATGTCTGATCAGGTAGATGCTGCCCACGTCCGCTTTATCCCGGCACGCTGAAAGTCTGGCGAGGTTAGGAGGAAGGCAAGAACCTGTCAATGAAAAAACATACGCTCGTTTGAATCGTTCGTTGGGCGTGCTGAGCATTGTGTTTCGTGGCTGGCAGGTCGAAGGGCGCGTCGGTATGCTGGGCATCATTACGCGGCCCAAACTCAGGGCCAATCGGACATTTGAGGAGAGGCTGTGGAATTTATTGCCGATTACGCCAGTTTTCTGGCTAAGACTGTGACCTTGGTGGTTGCCATTCTTGTGGTACTGGTGACCCTGGCGGCATTGCGGGGCAAAGGGCGTCGCCGCTCTGCCGGGCAATTGCAGGTCAGCAAGATGAACGAGTTTTACAAAGGCCTGCGAGACAAGCTGGAACAGTCATTGCTGTCCAAAGATCAACTCAAGGCGTTGCACAAGCAGCAGAGTAAAGCCGAGAAAAAACTGAAGAAGCAGCCTGAAGAAAAGCCTCGGGTCTTCGTGCTGGATTTTGACGGTGATATTAAAGCCTCGGCTACCGAAAGCCTGCGGCATGAAATTACTGCGCTGCTGAGCTTGGCCACCCCGACTGACGAAGTGGTTTTGCGCTTGGAAAGTGGCGGCGGCATGGTGCACAGCTACGGTCTGGCGTCCTCACAATTGGCGCGTATTCGCCAGGCCGGTATTCCGCTGACTATCTGCATTGACAAAGTGGCGGCCAGCGGCGGCTATATGATGGCGTGCATCGGGCAGAAAATTATCAGCTCGCCGTTCGCTATTTTGGGTTCCATCGGCGTGGTGGCGCAGTTGCCCAACGTCCACCGTCTGCTCAAAAAGCACGATATCGATTACGAAGTCCTGACCGCCGGTGAATACAAGCGCACGTTGACCGTGTTTGGCGAAAACACTGAAAAAGGCCGTGAGAAGTTTCAGCAGGATCTGGATATCACTCATCAGTTATTCAAGAATTTTGTTGCCCAATACCGCCCGCAGCTGGCGATTGATGAAGTGGCCACCGGCGAAGTCTGGCTGGGCGTGGCCGCAATTGAAAAACAATTGGTGGATGAGCTGAAAACCAGTGACGAATACCTGTCTGAACGCGCTAAAAACGCTCATCTTTATCACTTGCACTATGCGCAGCGTAAAAGTTTGCAAGAGCGAGTAGGGCTGGCAGCAAGCGCTTCTGCTGAACAGGTGGTTGATTCTCTTTGGCGTCGGCTGACACAGCGGTTTTTCTGATAAGCCACCCCCTGGCGCGATAGTGATGTCTCGCTAGGGGGTATTAATTAGCAAGTTATTTGATTGTTGTTAATTGTGCGGTATATATTTATTTTTTAGTGGCGTATGTTTGCTTAATCAGGGAAGTGAGTGATCGGCTAATTGACTCAATCAATCTGGGTTCTGAGTATAAGCTAACGCTTCTATGAATAACTCAGGTTTGTTTTATGGAAAACCCAGTAGGGACACTCGCAGAGCACTCCTCCGTTTCACACGTGGAGGGTGCTGAAGAATTGGCCAGTACGGAGGCCATTAATCTGCATGAACTCATTATTCCTCCCCTGTTGCCTTCATGGTTCAAAGACGCGCCCTCGTTTGTTCGTGAAGCCTTGCGTGAAAGTATCAGGCAGGGGCAAGTTACTCAACAGGCTGTAGCGCAAGTACTGGCGCAAGTTAAGCCCATTGATAAGTTTTGTGAGCCCTTACTGCAAGCGGCATTGGTTGCCCACGGGTGGGGGGATATAACGCCTCGTACTTACGGTATTAAAGAAGTTCACCTGCTGAACAACTTGCTGATTTTTTTGAGTCAGCAACAGTTCAAGCTGGCTGACACCCTAATCCCGTTGCTGTTACCTGACTTATTGGTACCCCAAAGCCTGGAAGTGAATATCGTATCGAGCATTACCCATCAAAGCCTGCTACAGGCAGCCATGCAAAATTTTGAGGCTGTTCAAACCGAGGCAATTGAATTTGCCCAGGAATCATTTATTTATGAGGTGGATGGCACTTCTGCGCGCATTACTTCATCGATGAAACCAGAGATATTTGCCGCGATTTGCCGCAATCTGGATTTAGGTCAGCAGTACCAAACCCACCTGAGTCAGATTTTTGCCCCCCCCGATGATCGATGGCCCAGTGACGATCCTAGGTCCACACGCTATAAACTGAATTATCTGTTCAGCATGAATCAAAAACATATGTTTGCGTCAGCATTGCATCTTGCCTACATGAATAAGCAAATGAGTCCGACGAACTATATGTTTATGGTTGATCTGCTGGCACTTACGAAAAACGCTGCTGCACAAGGTTATCCCCGGCACAGTACTTTAAAAATCATGGGTGTTGAAGTGCCCGGAATCATTGTGATGTGGCCGGAACGCAAGCCCACCGCACAAGTACAACGGTGCATGGTGTATTTGCCGCAGGCTCCCGGTCAGTCATTTCATTTATTTCAAACGTTCACGGCCTTCAAAGAGCAATTGCGAGAGTGGCTCAAGGAGCCCGGCTTCGCTCGTTACTTCGCAAAGCTTCTGCCTTTGCGCCAGCGTACCGAGTTCTTGCGCAGAATCGACACCAAAAACGTGACGCTGGATTCGTTGTTGATTCGACGACCGCCCATTATCAATGATCCGGCATTATTTTTAGAAACCCAACACATCCCTCAGTCAACTCCACCGTTTGAAGTCGCCTGGCGCTTGCAACTTGAGCAACTGAAAGATGACGCGCGAGTATTAATAGTTCCGACGGGCGATGAAGACACTAAAAGCCGTGTGACTCGTTTGGCATCTTATTTAAATCTGGGTGTCAGTTTGCTCGGTATCGCTCTGGGTTTTGTACCGGTACTGGGTGAGGTGTTATTGGCCGTCAGTGTGATTCAACTGGGATCTGAAGTGTATGAGGGTATCAAGGCCTGGCGGCGGGAGGATCGTGTTCAGGCACTTGAATACCTGTTTGATATCGCCCAGAACCTGGCCTTGGCAGCGAGTTCGGCAGGCGCGGCCAAAGCGTTGAAGCCATCACCGATGGTCGATGGGTTGATTCCTGTGACGACGGTGCAAGGGCACAAGCGATTGTGGGTACCGGACTTGAAGCCTTATGAAGTAAAAAAAACATCGCTGACGGGTATCAAACCGAATGCACATGGCGTGTATTTTCTTGAAGGGCGGGCATTTATCAAGCTGGAGGGCAAGGTGTACCGCATCAAGACAGATCCCCTCAGCACACAGAGCTATATTCAGCACCCCAATGATCCCCAAGCCTACACTCCTAAATTGCAACATAACAATCACGGCGCCTGGACCCACGAACTGGACAACCCTCAACTGTGGCGTCGTGAGCAATTGAGCAGGCGTTTGGGGCCTGATGCGCAGTTGCTCTCAAGCCGTGCCATGGACGCTGTGTTGCAGGCTTCACATACAACGGACGACATGCTGCGTGCATTGTTTACAGATAACTTGCCGCTCCCTCCTTTGCTCGCAGACAGCATGAAGCGTGCCGGTATCTGCGAAAGAGTCGAGCGCTCTATCCTGCAGATGAATCAAGGCGTGACCGGCCCTGATAACAGTGACTTGCAATTGGAGGTTTTGACGGAGCTTGCGGGGTGGCCATCCGATCTGGTGCTGCGTGTCGTGGATGTAAAAGGCGGGACCGTCAAAGAATACGGCAGTGAACTTGCAGCCATACATCGGCGGATGCAGATAGCCGAAGCACAGATTAATAACGGGGACTTGCTCAAGACGGCATTGGAGTGTCTTTCAGCAGAGCAAAGAATAGTGTTGTTAGGTGAGGATTTGGCAGGTGTTGACCAGCAGGCTCAATTATTGGCACGCAAAATGGGAGCGCATGCTCAAACGGTAAAAAAAAGGCTGGTAACCCGGCTGTACACCGCCAGTGAACCTGACACGCCCTCTCTGAATGCATTGACGGGTCAGTTTTCCGGGTTGCCGATTTCTGTGATGACTGAGTTGATGAGTCATCTGACACTTGGTGAAGTGTCCACTCTTAAACAAACCAACCGTCTGCCGTTGCATGTTCTGGAAGAGGCGCGGAGTTATGTTCAATTCTTGCGTTTAAATCGCGCGCTGGAAGGGCTTTATTTTGACGGTTTGAGCAATGCTGATACTCAAACCCTTGCTTGGCACACCATGCAACGTTTGCCGGGCTGGCCAGAGAACTTGAGGCTTGTGATACGCGACAAAACCACGGGCCAGGAGTTGGACCGACTGGGTAATACGTCAGCCTCAAACAGGGTCGAGCTCTTCAAGAGCGCCGACAATTATGAGTTTTTCAGCACGGTCTCTGAAGACATGTACAGCACCCCCCAGCTCTTGAAGTGCGTCGTAAGAACGCTTTCGCCATCAGCGCGGACAGCCATGGGCCTGTCTGAGGCTGACGCCGGGCAGGCGCTTGCCCTTAAAGTTGCCAATCTGGCCGCACAGGAGCGCATCAACAGCGCTCAAAAGCTGGGCTTACAGACGATCAAGCCTTGGTTAAAACCGCCCATGCGCCTGGCTGATGGCCGTATAGGCTACACCTTGGGTGGCCGCTCGGGGCATCTGCTGGATGAAAGCAAATCACGGTTACTTAAGGACTTGGTGCTAGAGCTTTATCCTTTGATGACGGACGTTCAGGCCGGGCAATTTTTGTACCACTTGCGGCTCAGTCCGGCTCTGGCTACCCGGGCCCTGGCCACGCTCAAAACTCAGTTACAAACACTGCGCTTCGACATCGAACAGTGGGTCACACGGCCTGTTTGGCGTCAGTCACATACAGGCCCCAGGGTGCTCATGTCCACTGCTGAAAAACGCGCAATTGGCCAACGGTTGATACTGGCCTGGAGGCGGCAAACGCCAGCGGTCAATTTTGGCGATCATGTCGGGTACGTACTGGATCTTAATAGTTGGTCTGTCGATAGCTTGCCTGTGCTGTCAGCAGACTATAGCCATATCAGTGCTTTGCGTTTGGCGGACTCTTCCAGCGCCATCGTGCCCGTTCATTTTCTGCAACGCTTTCCCAACTTGCGCGTGCTGTCGCTCGAAAACAATCACCTGCGCGAATTACCTTCATCACTGGCCACGCTGACGCACCTCACCGAGCTGAATCTTCAAGGTAATCAGGTGGCATTAAGTGCTGAAGCCGTCACGTTGTTATCTGGGCTTAACACACTTAAATCGCTGAACCTTACGGGCAATCCATTGGGGCGTCGAATTTCAGTGAGCCAACTAGCGGATCTGGAGGACTTACGACTGCGGCATACCCAGATCAGTGAGTGGCCTGAAGGGGTGGAAAATCTCACGCATTTGCAAGTCCTTGATTTGCGGGATAACGCAATTATTCACATTCCCGGCGAAGTATTGACGGCTGAAAGGGCTGCAATCAATCGTGTGACTAACCTGCATGACAACCCGTTGAATGCCGATTCGATTCGCCGCCTTGATATTTACCGGCGTGAACAGGGCATCAATTTAGGGGTTGAAGTGCAGCATATGCATGCGAGGTCGGCCAGAGGCATTCTGCACTGGGCTCGCCAACCGACACTTGAGCAAACGCAAATTTGGAATGATTTGTCGAGCCTGAGTCAATCAAGTTCGTTTTTTCGGGTGCTTGAGGATATGAGTGAATCTGAGCAGTTTTTACGAACTCAGGATGATCTGACCGAACGAGTCTGGGCAACCCTCACTGCCATGCATGAATCCAGCGAATTGCGGCGCCGTTCATTCGACATTGCGGCCAATCCGCGAACCTGCCGGGATGGGAGCGCGATGACGTTCGCCAGCCTGGAGTTACAACGTCACGTAACCAACGCGTTGCGTCAGCCCGGTACAGAAGAGGAACTCCTGAAATTGGCACGAGGGCTCTTTCGCCTGGAGTTGCTCGACAAGCATGTCACAGCGGTGGTCAATGCTCGTCAGGCAACAATCCTCGCGGAGCAACAGGCGTATATCGGGCAACTTCAGGCCCTCGCTGATGCCGTAAGCCCTGATTTTGCGCCGATTCCCGTACGCGAGATGAGTGCTGAAGAACAACAAGGTGTAGCCTATCGATTAGGTACTCCCGAGGCCCTGACGCTGGCGTCGTTACTCAGTCCAGCAGCATTGCGCGCCAGGCTGGCCCGTCATGACCCGTTGGAGATTCAAATGTATTACCACATTCAGTTGGCCAATCGTCTGGATTTGCCCGCGCGGCCAACCAGCATGCGGTTTGAACAAATCGCCCACGTGACGCAGGCTGAGGTTGAAACCGCCCGGGCGTCTGTCGTGCGTCAGGAAACACCTTCGGCCTTGAAGGCTTCAATCGAATCACGGGACTTTTGGTATGAATTTCTGGAGAAAAAGCATCCAGAGACGTTCAGTCTGTCTGATGAGCCTTTTGCACAACGTCTGGATGTTTTGTTTTCGCAACGGCAGGGCCTGTCCAGCGGCACCTATCTTGAGAGCTTGAATACGATCAGAGAAGAGCGAAATCAAGCCAGAGGGGCGCTGATTACCAGGCTGACCACAACAGAATTGCAGGAGCATCCATTGCCAGGGCCCATACATCAGGCTGAGCCTCAGGCAGGGGATTAAGTGAAAGGTTCCGGATCATCCGACCCAGAACCTTTCAAGGTCTCAACGCCGACGGAACAGAGGCATCGGCTCGTCGGTAGACGACTGGTAGGTCACCGAAAAATCTTTCAGGCCTTCCAGTGCTTCATACGGGTCTTTGTCGGCACGAATGGCAAACGCGTCAAAGCCGCAGCGGTGCAGGTAGAACAATTGGTCGCGCAGTACGTCACCAATGGCGCGTAGTTCGCCTTTGTAGCCGTAGCGGTCACGCAGAAGACGGGCGTTGGAGTAGCTGCGCCCATCGGTGAAGGCGGGGAAGTTCAGGGCAATCACCTGGAAGTTCGCCACGTCTTCGCCAATTTCTTCGGCTTCTTCATCGCTGTCCAGCCACACACCCAAGCCGCCATCGCGGGCCTTGAGTGCGTGGGCGTGTTCACGCCACATTACTAGCGGGACGATCAGATCGTCGCAGTTAGAGATGTCGTCAAAGCTGGCGTCCTTTGGCAGCAGGTGCCAGGTTTCGTCGATGACTTCGTTGTTCTTAATGATTCGCTGCATAGACGCGCTCCTTGAAAGGGTCGATGCCGATACGTTGATAGGTGTCGATGAAACGCTCGTCTTCGGTGCGTTGTTCAACGTACACATCGATCAGCTTTTCGATGACATCCGGCATGGCGTCCTGAGCAAACGATGGGCCGAGGATTTTGCCCAGGCTGGCATCCCGGCTGGCGCTACCGCCTAATGAGACCTGATAGAACTCGGCGCCTTTTTTGTCGACACCCAGAATGCCGATATGACCGACGTGGTGGTGACCACAGGCGTTCATGCAACCGGAAATGTTCAGGTCCAGTTCGCCAATGTCGAACAGGTAGTCAAGGTTTTCAAAGCGACGCTGGATCGATTCGGCAATTGGAATTGATTTAGCATTGGCCAGCGAGCAGAAATCGCCGCCAGGGCAGCAAATCATGTCGGTCAGCAAGCCAATGTTCGGTGTGGCAAAACCTTGCTCGCGCAACTCGCCCCACATGGCGAACAATTGGTTCTCTTCAACATCGGCCAGAATGATGTTTTGCTCGTGAGAGGTGCGTAACTGGCCGAAGCTGTAACGGTCTGCCATGTCGGCAATGCCGTCCCACTGCTTGTCAGTCACATCACCCGGCGCAACGCCCGTAGGTTTTAGCGACAAAGTTACGGCGACATAGCCCGGCTTTTTGTGAGCCAAAGTATTGCGCACGCGCCAACGGGCAAAACCCGGATGCTGCTGGTCGAGCTCAGCCAGTTCAGCACCGAAGTCGGGCAGGGCTTTATAGTCCGGGTCAACGAAGTGCTTGGAAATGCGCTGGACTTCGGCTTCAGTCAGGGTGTTCGAACCACCGCGCAAGTGCACCATTTCGGCTTCAACGCGCTCGGCGAACACTTCGGGTGTCAACGCTTTAACCAGGATTTTGATCCGCGCCTTGTACTTGTTGTCCCGACGGCCATAGCGGTTGTAGACCCGCAAAATGGCTTCGAGGTAGCTCAACAAGTCGGGCCAAGGCAGGAATTCGTTGATAAAGGCACCAATCACCGGGGTGCGGCCCAGACCGCCGCCGACCAGTACGCGGAAGCCCAGTTCGCCAGCGTCATTGAAGACTGGCTCAAGGCCAATATCGTGCACTTCGATCGCGGCACGGTCAGACGCAGAGCCGTTGATCGCAATTTTGAACTTGCGCGGCAAGTACGCGAATTCAGGGTGAAAAGTCGTCCATTGACGAACGATTTCACACCACGGACGCGAATCGATCAGTTCATCGGCGGCAACGCCTGCAAACTGGTCGGTGGTGACGTTACGCAAGCAGTTGCCGCTGGTCTGGATAGCGTGCATTTGCACGGTAGCGAGTTCTTCCAGGATGTCCGGAATGTCTTCCAGCGCTGGCCAGTTGAACTGTACGTTCTGGCGGGTACTGATGTGCGCATAGCCCTTGTCATAATCGCGAGCAATCTTGGCCATCATCCGCGCCTGGCGCGAAGTCAATTGGCCATAGGGCACAGCGACCCGCAGCATCGGAGCGAAACGTTGAACATACAGGCCATTCTGCAAGCGCAGAGGGCGGAATTCTTCTTCGCTCAGCTCACCGGCCAGATAGCGTCGGGTTTGATCTCGGAACTGCTTGACGCGGTCCTCGATGATCCGCTGATCGTACTCGTCATATACGTACATATAGGTCCTGTTCTCAGGCTGCTAACAGCTTATCTGCGCGCACGGCCGCGCACTCCCCACGGAGCTGGGCACGATACCAGTTTGTAGTTATGCGCAAAAGTGATGTTTAAGCATATGGAAAGAACGAAAACGACTATAAGCGGTTGATTCTAAATCCCTTACTTGTAAGAAGGGCATTGCTGGGCTTAACTCAGTGGAGTCTTTAAGCATTCACCCATAAAACCGAAAAAAAGGCGATGCGATGAGTACTCCAGTCAAAGTGCGTAAAAGCGACAGCAAAGTCGATGCGTGGGCCATTCTTTTTTTGATTATTCTGGTCGTGGCGACAGCCGTGTACTGGGTCAGTCATCAGTAGTCAAACCCCTGCGAAATACAGCACCAGCTTGACGATTGCGAACAACGTCAAGGCAAATACCCCGGTAAACAGCAAGCCCAGCAGCAGGAACTGGCCGGGTTTGCCGTGGGTGAAATCGCGTGTCCTGTTTTTTGAACTTTGCACGCCAAAGGCGGCGGCCATCACGCTGTGCACGACTTGCCAGAACGTAGGAGGTTTGTTGTCAGCTGGGTCGCTCATGTCACTCACTCGCGCAGACGGCAGTGGCGAGAGTGTAGTTCAGGGCACTTGTTGCTGTAGTCGCTGCCGCAAGCTGCGATGGGGTCGTAGCGACTCTGTTGTGACAGAGTCTGCGGCAGCGCTCATACGCTACTGGACAGGGGCTTAGTTGTCATACCCCAGATTAGGTGCCAGCCAACGCTCGGTGACAGCCAGGTCCTGGCCTTTACGTGCGGTGTAGCTTTCGATTTGGTCCTTGTCGACTTTGCCCACCGCAAAGTACTGCGCTTGCGGGTGTGCAAAGTACCAGCCGCTGACCGCGGCGGCCGGGAACATGGCGTAGTGCTCAGTCAGGAACACGCCACTTTGGCCTGCGCGCATTTCTTCGGCTTCAGGGTCGAGCAATTTGAACAGAGTGGCTTTCTCGGTGTGATCAGGGCAGGCCGGGTAGCCGGGAGCAGGGCGGATGCCGCTGTATTGTTCCTTGATCAGTTCTTCGTTGGCCAATTGTTCGTCCTTGGCGTAACCCCAGTAGTGGGTGCGAACCTGCTGATGCAACCACTCCGCACAGGCCTCAGCCAGTCGATCTGCCAGCGCTTTGACCATAATCGAGTTGTAATCGTCGCCTGCGTCCTGATAAGCCTTGGCCACTTCTTCAGCGCCGATCCCGGCCGTGGTAATAAAACCGCCCACGTAGTCAGTGACGCCGCTGTCTTTTGGCGCGACAAAGTCGGCCAGCGAGAAATTTGGCTTGCCGTCGGTCTTGATGATTTGCTGGCGCAGGTGATGCAGTTTGGCCAACGGCTGGCCATTATCGTCGTAGAGCTCCAGGTCGTCGTCATTGATCTGGTTGGCCGGCCAGAAGCCGAAGACCGCGCGCGCACTGATCAGCTTCTCGTCGATCAGTTTTTTCAGCATTTCCTGAGCATCTGCATACAGCGCTGTAGCGGCCTCGCCGACCACTTCATCGGTGAGGATGCGGGGGAATTTGCCTGCCAGATCCCAGGAGATGAAGAACGGTGTCCAGTCGATGTATTCAGCCAGTACCTTGAGGTCGATATTGTCCAGCACCTTGGCACCTGTGAAGGTGGGCTTGACCGGCTGGTAGTTGGCCCAGTCGAACTGCGGCTTTTTGGCAATAGATGCTGCGTAGCTCAGGCGTTCAGTCCGGGCGCTGCGGTTGGCGGTGCGCTCGCGCACTTCAACGTACTCTTCGCGGGTCTTCTCGACGAATGCCGGTTTCAGTTCTTTGGACAGCAACTGTGTGGCCACGCCCACGGCGCGGGAGGCGTCCGTGACGTAAATCACGGCGTCGTTCTGATACTTGGGTTCAATCTTGACTGCCGTGTGGGCCTTGGAGGTAGTCGCACCACCGATCATCAGTGGCAGGTGGAAGTCCTGACGCTGCATTTCGCGGGCGACGTGCACCATTTCATCCAGCGACGGGGTGATCAGGCCGGAAAGGCCAATGATGTCGCACTTCTGTTCCTTGGCCACTTGCAGAATTTTCTCGGCCGGCACCATGACGCCCAGGTCAACGATGTCGTAGCCATTGCAGCCCAGTACCACACCAACAATGTTCTTGCCGATGTCATGCACATCGCCTTTGACCGTGGCCATCAGAATCTTGCCTTTGGCCTCGGGCTTGTCGCCTTTTTCCAGTTCGATAAAAGGAATCAGGTGCGCGACCGCCTGCTTCATCACGCGGGCAGATTTAACCACTTGCGGCAGGAACATTTTACCGGCGCCAAACAGGTCGCCCACAATGTTCATGCCCGACATCAACGGGCCTTCGATCACTTCGATCGGGCGCTTGAAGGACAGGCGTGACTCTTCAGTGTCTTCAACAATATGCGTGGTGATGCCCTTGACCAGTGCATGCTCCAGACGCTTGTTGACGTCCCAGCTGCGCCACTCTTCGGTCTCGGCTTCTTTGACGCTGCCGTCGCCCTTGTACTTGTCGGCGATAGCCAGCAAGTTATCAGTGGCATCCGGGGTGCGGTTGAGCACCACGTCCTCAACGGCATCGCGTAGTTCGGTCGGGATCTGGTCGTAGATTTCCAGTTGCCCGGCGTTGACGATGCCCATCGTCAGACCATTGCGGATGGCGTAGAGCAGAAACACCGAGTGAATGGCTTCACGCACCGGGTTGTTGCCACGGAACGAGAACGACACGTTGGACACGCCGCCCGAGGTCAGTGCATAGGGCAGTTCGTCGCGGATGTAGGCGCAGGCGTTGATAAAGTCCACAGCGTAGTTGTTGTGCTCTTCGATGCCGGTGGCCACGGCGAAAATGTTCGGATCGAAGATAATGTCTTCCGGCGGGAAGCCCACTTCATTGACCAGAATGTCGTACGAGCGTTTGCAGATTTCCTTTTTACGCGCTTCGGTATCGGCCTGTCCGGCTTCGTCGAAGGCCATCACGACCACTGCGGCGCCATAACGCTTGCACAGTTTGGCGTGATGGATGAACTGCTCGACGCCTTCTTTCATGCTGATCGAGTTGACGATGCCCTTGCCCTGAATGCACTTGAGGCCGGCTTCGATCACTTCCCATTTGGAGGAGTCGATCATGATGGGCACACGGGAGATGTCGGGCTCGCCGGCGATCAGGTTGAGGAAGGTGACCATCGCCTTCTTCGAGTCCAGCATGCCTTCGTCCATGTTGATGTCGATGATTTGCGCACCGGCTTCAACTTGTTGCAGAGCCACTTCCAGGGCTTCGGTGTAGTTGTCCTCACGGATCAAGCGGGCAAAGCGCGCAGAGCCGGTGATGTTGGTGCGCTCGCCAACGTTGACGAACAGCGAGTTGCGATCAATGGTGAACGGTTCCAGGCCCGACAGGCGACAGGCCTTGGGAATGTCCGGGATCTGGCGGGGAGCATAACCGGCCACGGCATTGGCGATGGCCTGGATATGCCCCGGGGTTGTGCCGCAGCAACCGCCGACAATGTTCAAAAAGCCGCTTTGAGCGAATTCTTCAATCACCTTGGCGGTTTCAGAGGGCAGTTCGTCGTACTCGCCGAACTCGTTGGGCAAGCCTGCGTTAGGGTGAGCCGAGACGTAGGTGTTGGCTTTGTTGGACAGTTCTTCAAGGTAGGGGCGCAGTTCGCGGGCACCCAGTGCACAGTTCAGGCCCACCGAAATCGGCTTGGCATGGCTGACCGAGTTCCAGAACGCTTCGGTGGTCTGACCGGACAGGGTGCGACCCGAGGCATCGGTAATGGTGCCGGAAATCATGATCGGCAGCTCGATGCCCAATGCTTCAAAGACACCTTGAACGGCGAAGATCGCGGCTTTGGCGTTGAGGGTGTCGAAAATCGTTTCGATCAGGATCAGGTCGGCGCCGCCTTCGATCAGGCCTTTGGTGGCCTCGGTGTAGTTCTCCACCAGTTCATCGAAAGTGACGTTGCGGTAACCGGGGTTGTTGACATCCGGGGACAGTGAGCAGGTGCGGCTGGTTGGCCCCAGTACGCCCGCAACAAAACGAGGCTTGTCGGGCGTCTCAAGGGTTTTGGCATCGGCCACCTTGCGTGCCAGGCGTGCGCCTTCTACGTTCAGCTCGTAAGCAAGGGCTTGCATGCCGTAATCGGCTTGGGAAACCTGAGTGGCGTTAAAGGTGTTGGTTTCGAGAATGTCGGCGCCGGCATCCAGGTAGGCCTTCTCGATAGCACCAATAACGTCCGGGCGCGTCAGGACCAAGAGGTCATTGTTGCCCTTGATATCACTCGGCCAGTCTGCGAAGCGTGTGCCACGATAGTCGTGTTCCTCCAGACGGTAGCTTTGGATCATAGTACCCATGCCGCCATCGAGAATCAGAATGCGCTCTTTGAGGGCTTGCTGAAGTGCTTGGAGACGAGCGCTGCGGTCAGACATAGGACTACCTGTTTAGAGCCATGCAAAAGATGCCAAAGCATAACAAACCTGCGTGGTATTTGATCACTCGTCGATTTACATGAATTTAGTTCATGTTAAGGCGAGTGCTCCATGGGTAGAATCGCGACATTCTAATATCAGGACAATGGCACATGTTTCTTCGCCTACTCACCGGCGCCGTGACGCTGGTGATGTGCAGTACAACGTTTGGGCAAGTCCCGCTCGTTAGCCCGGCTATTTCTTATACCCGGGATATTCAACCGATCCTTACTGAAAAGTGCGTGGCCTGTCACGCGTGCAACGACGCTGCCTGCCAGCTCAACCTCGGCAGTGCAGAGGGGGCTACACGGGGTGCCAGCAAAGTACCGGTTTATAAAGGCGACAGAACCATCGCCGTACCTCCCACGCGGATTTTTTATGATGCCAGCGGCCCGACTGAGTGGCGTAACAAGGGTTTTTACTCGGTGCTCGACGCTCAAGGCGCACAAGCGGCGCTTATGGCTCGCATGCTGGAGTTGGGGCATAGCGCACCTTTAACGGCTAACGCCAAGCTGCCTGAAGAAATCGTGTTGGGTCTCAACCGTGAGAACTCATGCCCGGCACCGGGCGAGTTCAATGCGTATGCACAAAGCCATCCCAAAGAAGGTATGCCGCTGGCGGTGACCGGGCTGACAGATCAGCAGTACAGCACTTTGCAGGGCTGGTTGGCCGCAGGCGCCCCTGTTGACCAAAACGCCATCAAGCCTACGGTCGTCGAATCCGCACAAATTGCCGAGTGGGAAGAGCTGTTCAATCGTCCGGGCTCAACCGAAGCGCTGGTTGCACGTTGGTTATACGAGCACCTGTTTCTCGCGCATGCTTATTTCGACAATGGCGTACCGGGCCATTACTTCCAGTGGGTACGTTCCCGCACGCCCAGTGGCCAACCTGTCGATCTGATCGCAACACGTCGTCCGAACGATGATCCGGGCACTACGTTTTACTATCGGCTGATGCCTGTACAGGGCGTGATTGTGCACAAAACCCACATCAGCTATCCGATGGGGCAGCGCAAGCTGGCACGGGTCAAGCAATTGTTTTACAGCGGTGACTGGCATGCCTCACGTTTTCCAGGCTATGGCCCGCGCGGTCGTGCCAACCCGTTTGAAACCTTTGAAGCCATCCCCGCCGTGGCGCGTTATCAATTTATGCTCGATAACGCTGAATACTTCGTGCGGACCTTCATTCGCGGGCCGGTCTGTCGTGGGCAAATTGCTACAGACGTGATCCGGGACAACTTCTGGGCGGTGTTCCAGGAGCCCGCACGTGATCGCTATGTGGTGGATGCCGCGTATCGAGGTGAAGCAACACCTTTATTGGCGATGCCCGGTCAGATCGACGACGTTGGCAGCATTATTAACCTGTGGCACAACTACCGCGACAAGCGCAACGATTATGAAAAGTTACGTCAGGACGCGTATGCGCAAATGCCTCCGCCCAGTTGGTCGACATTGTGGGCGGGTAACGATAATGCCTTGCTGACCATCTTCCGCCATTTCGACAGTGCCAGTGTTACCAAAGGTCTGGTGGGCGAGGTGCCGCAAACCCTGTGGTTGTTTGATTACCCCTTGCTGGAGCGCACTTATTATCAGTTGGCGGTCAACTTCGATGTGTTTGGCAACGTATCTCATCAAGCGCAAACACGGTTGTACTTTGACTTGATCCGCAACGGTGCCGAGGTCAACTTCCTGCGTTTGATGCCGGCGGATTCGCGGGCTGCAATCCTCGGCGACTGGTATCAAAACAGTGGCAAGCTGAAAATGTGGATGGACTACCAGAAAATAGACACGGACACCCCGACCGGGATGAAGCTCGATCCGGTAGACCCCAAGCGTGACTTTGCTCTCAAGCTGATTGAGCGCACCGGCACACTGAACGCTCGCCCCGATCCTATCAACCGTTGCACAGGTGCTTACTGCTCGCGGCCCACTATCTCTCAGGAGTTTCAGTACGCAGAACAGTCCTTGAGTCGATTGACGTCGCGTCCTGCTGCGGGGCTGGTGGTCATCAATCAACTGCCGGAGGCGACCATGCTGCGCATCGAAGGTAGCGATGGCAAGCGTGAGATGTACAGCATGCTGCGTAACCGCGCGCACACCAACGTAGCGTTCATGATGGGGGAGGAGTACCGCTTGCAACCGGGCTTGGACACCCTGACCATCTATCCGGGTGTACTGAGCAGCTACCCCAACTTTATATTCAACCTCCCCGCAGACGATGTTGAAGCCTTTGTTCAGGCGATGGAAAAGTGTCAGGACCAAGCGGCCTTCGATGCCATTGTCGAGCGTTGGGGTATCCGTCGCAGCAACCCTGAGTTTTGGCATTACTTCCATGATATTGGCCAGTACATCAATGAAACCGATCCGGTAGAGGCGGGAGTACTGGATATGAACCGCTACGAAAACTTGTAATCCATGACCCGTTCGGCATAAGTATCGACACATTTATTGTGAATGATGAGTACCTCGCGTGGGATCTGCCGCTGGCAGCGAGCTTTTGATCTTGCTTAAGCTTTTGATCTGAAGCGCCCCATTAAGCCACGCTGGCCGAACACAGGGAGTGCGCAGTAGGTGGCCCGGCAGGACGCCGGGTTAGCCGCGACACGGCCAAGGATGGCCGATCGCGGCGGCCTACTGAGCAATGCCTGTGTGAGGGCATGCCGAGCCAAAGCGAGGCACCGAGTGGTAGGGGCAAGAGCGTTTGGTTACTTTGCGCTTTTCAAAGTGACGCGGCGTAAGGCCGCAACCCTGAGTGGCCGTTACCGCAGCAATGGATATATACCCAAAAACACCGGGCCGGACTGTTCTACGGCGCTTCGTCGCAGTGGCGCACCCAAGCCATCGCAGCCTTCGTTTTTCATCAACGTCTACAAGAACTTTATGCCTGTGGGGTGCGGCTTTCCTGACAAAAATACTAGGACTTTGTCAGGCGCGCCGATTGGCGTAAACTGCCCCCCATGTCTGTGAGGAGATTCCATGAGCGCCATAACGATTACCGACGCCGCCCAAGATTACCTGGCTGATCTGCTGTCCAAGCAGAACTCCCACGATATTGGCATTCGCGTCTTTATCACCCAACCGGGTACTCAGTACGCTGAAACCTGTATTGCTTACTGCAAGAAAGAAGAAGTGAAGCCTGAAGATACGGTCCTGGGCCTGAAAAGCTTTACGGCCTATATCGATCAAGTCAGCGAGCCGTTTCTGGAAGATGCCGTGGTGGATTACGCCACGGATCGCATGGGCGGCCAACTGACCATCAAGGCACCGAATGCCAAAGTACCGATGGTCAACGAAGACAGCCCGATCAACGAACGCATCAACTACTACCTGCAAACCGAGATCAATCCCGGGCTCGCCAGCCATGGGGGGCAGGTCAGCCTGATTGAAGTGGTTGAGGACGGTATTGCGGTGCTCAAATTCGGTGGCGGCTGCCAGGGCTGTGGTCAGGCTGATGTGACGTTGCGTGAAGGTATCGAGCGTACGTTGTTAGAGCGTATTCCTCAGCTTAAAGGCGTGCGTGACGTGACAGACCACTCGCAGAAAGAAAACGCTTACTACTGAGTTGCCTCGGTAAAAAGGCGTTCGCTGCCAGTTGCATAAAAAAACGGTGCCCCGTGAGCACCGTTTTTTTTGGCTTTCGTTTGAGGGTGCCCTCACTCACGGGCGATACACATGCGCATGCCCTGCACGGTACAGCGACGAATCCGAGAATGTATCGTTACCCAGTACCCGGCCTACCAAAATCAGCGCTGTGCGGGTAAAACCCTTGGCTTTAACTTTCAGAGCAATATCCGATAGCGTGCCCGTCACCCAATCCTGATCTGGCCAGCTGGCTCGGTGGATAACAGCGATGGGGCAGTCGCTGCCGTAATGCGGGGTTAATTCTCGCACGATGCTTTCAAGGTTTTTGACACCCAAGTGAATGGCCATGGTCGCTCTATGTTGCGCCAGGCTGCTCAGTTCTTCTCCAGCCGGCATCACGGTTTTTTCCGCATAGCGTGTCAAAATGACGCTTTGCGAAATGTCCGGCAATGTCAGTTCTGCCCCCAGCAGCGCCGCGCAAGCTGCCGTGGCAGTGACGCCGGGAATGATCTCAAAGGCGATGCCCAGCGCTCGCAAGCAGCGGATTTGCTCGCCAATGGCACCGTAGAGGCTCGGGTCCCCGGAGTGCACGCGGGCGACATCGTGACCTTCGTCGTTGGCGGTTTTGATCAGTGCAATGATTTGTTCAAGGTGCAGCTCGGCGCTGTTGATGACGCGTTCGGCGTTATGCCCCTGCAGCACCGCTTCAGGAACCAGCGAGCCGGCATAAATAATCACCGGGCAGCTACGGATCAGGCGCTGGCCTTTGATGGTAATCAGCTCTGGATCGCCGGGCCCGGCACCGATGAAATAGACAGTCATGGGAGTCTCTTGAAAGGGTCGTGATAGAGCTGTTCGTGAACGTTGCTCATAGTGAGGCAGGGGATTATCGTGGTTTTTACCCGGATGAAGCTAACGCAAAGGTAGCAACTGATGATTTTTGTAGGGTTATCAGTACGCTGGCCGATCCATGGCCGAGTCGTTCAGCCAGCGCCAAAGCAGCGCTTTCGGCCACGCCAAAACAACCCGTGTGCTCAAACGCTACCGTGGAGTGGTGGCTGAGCTTTGAGGAGAAAGGCGCCAATTGCTCAGCGCTGAATACCTCAAAGCTGATATTGAGTTGCGTGGCCACTTGCAGCAACCCAGGCTCGTGCTGCTTCGTGTAGATACTGGCCAAAGCACTGATCGCGCTGACGGCGATACCGGCGTTGGCCAGTGAGTGTTCTATCAGCGCAATCAAATGCTCGGCGCTGCACCCTTGTCGGCAACCCAGTCCAATCACCAGAATTGGCCCCGCGACTGACTCAGTCACGCTGAGTACTGACCCTCAGGTTTACGACGGAACAACCAGGCGCTGATCACCCCCAACGCCAGCCAGAAGACGAAGTTGGTCAGTTGCGCAGCTACTTTAAACTGGGATTCAAGCGCTTGCGGAGCCAGGCTTGAGTGAACCAAAGGCTGAGGAGCGCCGAAGATATGCGGCACCGCCAAAATCGCAACACCAAGAACCTTGAGTGCCCAATGCTTGCCGAACACCAGCAGAGCAATGCCCACCGCAGTGGACGCAGCCGTCGTGACCCACCATAGCTGACGCTGCAACAAGTCGGCGGCGGCTGTGCCCGGCAGTTCCGGCGGCAAACCCATTGTCGGTGCCAGACAGAACACGGCATAGCCGGCCAGCCCCCAGAGCAGGCCCTGAGACGTGCGGGTGGGCGCACGCAAGGTGTACAGGCCCGCCAGCATCAAGGCGAAACCGACCGCAACGACCAAGTTTCCACCCGCGGTGGACAGCACGCGTTGCCAGCCATCTTCCGGCTCCCAGGCCTGGGCGTCATGTTCATGGGCGGGCATGGCTATGTCGGCATGGGCATGGATTTCGCTTGCAGCCGGCTTTTCAAAGGTTTCTGCTTGAAGAATCAGGGGGGCGACCCAAAAACTTTGTAGCAGTGTCAGCAACAGGGCGGCCAGCAAGCCGGTAAAGCCTGCCGTTTGAGCGATCCGCTTAATCATGGCAGGCACTCTCAATGGCACGGAAATGCAGAGCTGTGACGGGTGTCATGGGCTGCGTTGTGAACCGCATCGATGTGTGAGAAACCGGCAAAGTAAACGAGGAAGGCCCCCAGCACAGCGGCGCCAACAGCGGCAACAATGCGTTGGCTTTGAGTGGTAGGGGTAGCAACTGCATGGGTGCGACTGGTGCGGATGGACATGGCGCTTGCCTCAGGGCTGGCAGCGGGCATGAAAGCGCAAGAAAACCCCGCGAACGAGGCTCGCAGGGTTCAACAGCGCCCGCCCACCGCGGGTTTGTTATTCAAAGAGAACCAGGCCGGTCTCCGGGCTTGCGAGGGGCTCAAAAGGCTTGAACCTGTAAACATCTCCTTCCCACGCACAGGGCGCAGTGGCTTTGATGCTTCTCTCGCTTACCGTTGCGGGGGCAGCGCCGGACTTGTCAGCAGATAAATGCCTGACGCACCGGTTTCCCGTTTCACCCTGTGAAGGGCACCTGATACAAGGCGCTTAGGAAAGCACAGCTATAAGGGGAAGGTCAATTCAAGGAGTGCGGCAAATCTCAGGATCAAGAATGTCTTTAACCTTGTTGCGTAACTGATCGATGGAAAAGGGTTTGCCAATCAAATACACGCCTGCGGAAGGTTCAAGCGTTTCGGCCAGGCCGCTGGCGATCAGGACGGGCAGCTTTTGTCGCAACGCTTGGGCCTTAACTGCCAGTTGCTGTCCGTTGAAGCCTGGCAAACTGAAATCGGTCATCAGCAAATCTAAGCGAATGTCCAAATTCTCCAGAAAAACCAAAGCATCTTCAGCGCATTCGGCATCAATTACGTTGAACTCCAGTTCTTCAAGCACGTCTACGATCAGCATTCTGACAATGCTGTCGTCTTCAACCACAAGAATCGTGGAGGCTGTTGCGGGCATAGTCATGATCTCGTCAAAAATGTAAGCGCTGGGTTCATTTAGTGTCGCTTGAGCGTCAGCAATGCCCGCCAGAATAGCCGTGTGTAGGTTTAATTTGAATTTTTTTGTACGAAATTTCTATATTACAGATAAGAAAATGGAACTGAACATCACTAATCCTGCAAACTCCCTCTTTTGCCTACCGTACGGACTCGTCCCATGAAATCCCCCACCTCCATTGATGAGCGAAGCTTTCGCAAGCTTTTAAGTCGAAACGTTGGCTTGCCCTTGGCCGTTGGTGTACTGAGTGCCGTGCTGTTTGTGGTGATGATCAGCTATCTGCTGTCCGTGATCCGCTGGGTCGAACACAGCGATCGCGTCATTACTAACGCCAACGAATCCGCCAAGATTACTCTCGACCTTGAAACCGGCATGCGCGGCTACCTCATCACCGGCGATGAGCATTTTCTTGATCCTTACGTTGTTGCCAAACCGCAAATAGTTGCTCAATTGGAAAGCTTGCAAGAGCTGGTCAGTGATAATCCGCAGCAAGTCGACCGTGTTAAACGGCTCGAAGCATTGCAGAAGGAATGGGCCCTTTACGCACAGTCGATGGTCGACTTGCGTCGCCAGGGCGGTGACTACAAGGCGGCCGTGCAGGCCGGTCGGGGTAAGCGTCTGACCGATGAGATACGTAAGGAATACGAGGACTTCATTCAAACCGAACAGCAATTGCGGGTGTCTCGCAGCGATCAAGTCAGCGAGACAACGGTCATCAGCATCACGCTATACCTGTTGTTTATCCTCGGTCTAAGCGGGTTTCTAGCCTATGTAGGGCGCCGTGATTTAATAAATCTTTCAAATAGTTATAAAGAAAACTTCGAGTCTTATATCAAGACGGCGGAGCGTTTAGAGCGTCAGGCGTGGTTGCGTAACGGACAGACAGAGCTGGCAGAGCAGGTGCTGGGGCGCCTGAGCCTGAATATGCTGGGGCGCAATATTCTGCAATTCTGCGCCCAGTATCTGGGCAGCGTGGTGGGCGCCGTTTATGTGCGTGAAGATCATGGCGGCCTCAAGCGAGTTGCTTCGTATGGCTTTTCTCGTGAACAGGAATCGCAGGATCAACTGATTCACAATGACGAAGGTTTGGTGGGGCAGGCGGCTCAGCAGGACCAGCTGATTCGCCTGGACAACGTGCCGCAAGATTACTTCTTCAAAGTCAGCTCCGGGCTGGGCGAAGGTTCTCCCCGCAGCGTACTGGTGGTGCCGACCAGCGATGATGATCGCGTCAATGGCGTGATTGAGCTGGGTTTCCTCAGGGCCTTGACTGAACGTGATGTTGAATTGTTCGAATTGATCGCTGACAACATTGGCACATCGATTGAAGCTGCTCGTTATCGTCAGCGTCTGCAAGAGGTGCTGGCTGAGACCCAACAGCTTAATGAAGAGTTGCAAGTGCAACAGGAAGAACTCAAGACCGCCAACGAAGAGCTTGAAGAACAATCGCAGATCCTCAAGGAGTCGCAGACTAATCTTGAGACCCAGCAAGCGGAACTTGAGCAGACCAATGAGGCCTTGTCCGGTCAGCGCGATGCGATGAACCGCAAAAATATAGAGCTCAATGAGGCTCAGGTTCAGCTGGAAGAGCGGGCTCAGGAGCTGCAACGGTCCAGCAAGTACAAGTCCGAATTTCTGGCCAATATGTCCCATGAGCTGCGCACGCCACTGAACAGCTCATTGATTTTGGCAAAACTGCTGTCTGAAAACCCTCACGGAAACCTTTCAGGTGAGCAGGTCAAGTTCGCCGAGTCGATCTATTCGGCGGGCAATGACTTGCTCAACCTGATCAATGACATTCTGGATATTTCAAAAGTCGAGGCTGGCAAGCTTGAGGTTTTGCCCGAAAACGCCAGCGTAGCGAGGGTGGTTGAAGGCTTGCGCGGGATGTTTGAGCCATTGGCCGGGGACAAGGGGCTGTCACTCAAGGTTGAAGTGCAACCCGGCACGCCGCCCATGCTCTACACCGATAGCCAGCGTTTGGAGCAAATCCTGAAGAACTTGCTGTCCAACGCGATCAAGTTCACCGAAAAAGGTCAAGTCAGCCTCACCGTTGCGCGGGTGCCCGGCGAAGGGGTTGCCTTCACAGTGAAGGATTCCGGTATTGGTATAGCCCAGGATCAGCAAGAAAGTATCTTTGAGGCTTTCCGTCAGGCTGACGGCACCACCAATCGCCGCTATGGCGGTACCGGCTTGGGGTTGTCGATTTCACGAGACCTGGCGACTTTACTCGGCGGCTCCATCAGTATCAGCAGCACGCCGGGGCAGGGCAGTGAGTTTACGTTGATCATGCCCGAGCAATTTGTCGAGCCTGCCGAGCCGATGACGCCCAAAGTCGCGCCATCGGCCCGGCCCGTACCAGCCAGCACTGTGTTGGTGCCTGTCGAGGTTGCGCCTGTACACATTCCACGTTTTGCCGATGACCGGGAAAAAGCGCCCTTCAGCACTCGCTGTATTTTGGTGGTTGAAGACGAGCCGAACTTTGCGCGCATCCTCTTCGATCTGGCCCACGAACTGGGCTATAACTGCCTGGTGGCTCACGGCGCGGATGAAGGCTTTGCGTTGGCAGCCGAGTTTATTCCCGATGCCATTTTGCTGGACATGCGCTTGCCTGATCATTCCGGTTTGACAGTACTGCAACGCCTGAAAGCCTCGGCGCCGACCCGGCATATTCCAGTGCATGTGATTTCCGTTGAGGACCGTGTCGAAGCGGCGATGCACATGGGGGCGGTGGGGTACGCGGTAAAACCGACAACCCGCGAAGAACTGAAGAATGTCTTTGCGCGACTTGAAGCCAAATTGACCCAGAAGGTCAAGCGCGTTCTGTTGGTTGAGGACGATGATTTACAGCGCGACAGTATCGCGCGCTTGATCGGCGATGATGATATTGAAATCACCGCCGTTGGCTTCGCACAGGAAGCACTGGACCTGCTGCGCACCCATATTTACGACTGCATGATCATCGATCTCAAACTGCCGGACATGCTCGGTGGTGATTTGCTCAAGCGAATGTCGATGGAAGATATTTGCTCCTTCCCCCCTGTCATCGTCTATACCGGACGTAACCTGACACGCGATGAAGAAGCCGAGCTGCGCAAATATTCGCGCTCCATCATTATCAAAGGCGCGCGTTCACCTGAACGCTTGCTCGATGAAGTGACATTATTTCTGCACAAAGTTGAATCTCAGTTGTCCCATGAGCGGCAAACGATGCTCCAGACCGCTCGCAGCCGCGACAAGGTGTTTGAGGGACGCAAGATTTTGCTGGTGGATGACGATGTCCGAAACATCTTTGCCCTCACCAGTGCGCTGGAGCATAAAGGTGCCATCGTGGTTATCGGCCGTAATGGCCGTGAAGCCATTGAGCGCCTGAACGAAGTGGAAGATATCGACCTGGTGCTGATGGACGTGATGATGCCGGAGATGGATGGCTATGAAGCCACTATTGAGATTCGCAAGAACCCGCGCTGGCGCAAGCTGCCGATCATTGCTGTGACGGCCAAGGCGATGAAGGATGATCAGGAGCGTTGCCTGCAAGCGGGTACCAATGATTACCTGGCAAAACCGATTGATCTGGATCGCCTGTTCTCCCTAATCCGGGTCTGGCTACCGAAAATGGAACGACTCTAAGTGCATCGAAACACCGACATTGAATTAAGGTTGCTGATCGAAGCGATCTACCTCAAATACAGCTATGACTTTCGTGATTACTCCGGCGCTTCGGTCAAGCGCCGTGTCCATCACGCGATGCGTCAGTTCGACTGTCAGACCATTTCGGCCTTGCAGGAACGCGTGCTGCATGACCCGACTATGTTTATGCAGTTGTTGCAGTATTTGACCATTCCGGTCAGTGAGATGTTTCGCGATCCTGAGCACTTCCTGGCCATTCGCCAGGAAGTGGTGCCAATTCTCAAGACCTATCCGTCGCTGAAAATCTGGATTGCCGGATGCAGCACCGGCGAAGAGGTCTACTCAATGGCCATCTTGCTGCGCGAAGAAGGGCTGCTGGATCGCACCATTATCTATGCCACCGATATCAATCCGCGTTCGCTGGAGAAAGCCAAGCAGGGCATTTTCTCGATGGAAAGTATCCGCGGTTACACCAGCAATTACCAAAAGGCCGGTGGCCAGCGCTCGTTTGCTGATTACTACACGGCAGCTTATGACTACGCCATATTTGACAAGAGTCTGTGTGAGAACGTGACCTTCGCTGACCACAGCCTGGCGACCGACAGCGTATTCTCAGAAACCAATTTAATTTCATGTCGTAACGTATTGATTTACTTCAATAAAAATCTTCAAAACAGAGCCTTTGGTTTGTTTCATGAGTCGCTCTGTCATCGCGGCTTTTTGATGCTGGGCAGCAAGGAAACCCTGGATTTTTCGGATTACAGCAAAGCGTTTGCGCCGGTGCTCAAGCAAGAACGGATTTATCGAAAGCTATGAGTACTGAGCCCAGGGCTGTAGACGCTGTGGTCATTGGCGCCTCGGCAGGGGGAGTCGAGGCATTACTGACGCTTTTTGCCCATGTTCAACCCGGCTTTCGGTTGCCCGTTATTGTGGTGTTGCATATCCCCGATGAGCGTCGCAGCCAGCTGGCCGCGGTGTTTAACAGTCGCCTGTCGTTGCCGGTCAAGGAAGTTGACGATAAAGAGCCCATTATCCCGGGCACGTTGTACTTTGCGGCCCCCGGCTATCATGTATCCATAGAGCAGGATCACAGTTTTTCATTGAGTCGCGAGGAGCGGGTGCATTACTCCCGTCCCTCGATTGACTACCTGTTTGAGTCAGCCGCCGATGTGTATCAATCGCGCCTGGCTGCAATATTACTCACGGGGGCTAATCAGGACGGTGCCCAAGGGTTGTCATCGGTCAAGCAGCAAGGCGGTTTGACCATTGTGCAAGACCCGACAGAAGCCCATGTGGCCATCATGCCGCATGCAGCGCTGGAACGCTGCCAACCGGATTACATCCTTCCTTTGCACGGCATTGCCCGTTTGCTCGTCGAGCTGGAACGAATCGAATGCTACTAAGTGAAATTCAAGCCAAGTTGCTGATCGTTGACGATCTGCCTGAGAACTTGCTGGCGCTGGAAGCGTTGATCACACGCGAGGATCGCACGGTTTACAAAGCCCTGTCCGCTGACGAGGCGCTGTCGCTGTTACTGCAACATGAGTTCGCGATGGCCATTCTTGATGTTCAAATGCCAGGCATGAACGGTTTTGAACTGGCCGAGTTAATGCGCGGAACTGAAAAAACCAAAAATATCCCGATCGTGTTTGTCAGTGCCGCCGGGCGCGAGATGAACTATGCCTTCAAGGGCTACGAGACGGGCGCGGTGGACTTCTTGCACAAACCGCTGGATATCCATGCGGTCAAGAGCAAGGTTAACGTGTTTGTCGAGTTGTATCGCCAAAGCAAGGCCATGAAGCATCAGGTTGAAGCGCTGGAACAGAGCCGCCGAGAGCAGGAAACCTTGCTGGCCCAACTGAAAGTCACCCAGCGCGAGCTTGAGCATGCGGTGCGCATGCGCGACGATTTCATGTCGATTGTCTCCCATGAAGTTCGCACGCCTCTGAATGGGCTGATTCTGGAAACCCAACTGCGCAAAATGCATCTGGCCCGCGACAATGCTGCTGCCTTTACGATGGAAAAAATGCAGGCGATGGTCGATCGCGACGAGCGTCAGATTCAGAGCCTGATCCGCCTGATTGAAGACATGCTGGATGTGTCGCGCATACGCACCGGCAAGCTATCGATTCGCCCCTCGACGTTTGACTTGTCGCAAACCGTGGCCAATCTGCTGGAAAGTTTTGCAGCACAAATCAGCGCAGCGCAATCTCGGGTCAATTTTACGGCTTGCCAATCGGTGACAGGCCAGTGGGATGAGTTCCGGATAGAGCAAGTGGTGTCCAACTTGCTGACCAACGCATTGCGCTACGGTGCCCGCAAACCGGTTGAGGTGTCGGTGTATGTTGAGGGGGCTAATGCCATCATCGATGTGAGAGATCAGGGCATTGGCATCAGCGAAGAAAACCAGCAACGTATTTTCCATCAGTTCGAGCGAGTTGCCGGGAGTGACGTTGTGAACGGTCTGGGGTTGGGACTGTTTATTTCTGAGCAGATCATCGCCGCTCATAACGGTTCTATCAGCGTTCACAGCACGCTGGGCGAGGGCGCTTTGTTCAGGGTCAGCCTACCGTTGGAGCAGAAGTCTTGAATTGGCCGCAACCTCTGGCGCGGCGTGATGTCGTAATGGCAGCGATGGTACGGATTAGGGTTTCCCATGAGTGAAGATGCGCAAGATGTTGTTTTGATTGTTGAGGACGATCCCTCGATCCTGATGGTATTAAGCGCCTATTTGGCGAGTGAAGGCTATCGAGTGCTGCAAGCGGAAGACGGTGAGCAGGCGTTTGAAATTTTGGCGAGCAAACCGCACCTGGACTTGATGATTACTGATTTCCGACTACCGGGTGGCATTTCCGGTGTTCAAATTGCAGAGCCTGCGCTGAAATTACGGCCGGATCTCAAAGTGATTTTCATCAGTGGTTATCCGCAGGAAATTCGTGAAACGGGCAGCCCGATCACCCTCAAGGCACCGATTCTGGCCAAACCGTTTGACCTCGACACCTTGCAGGAACAGATACAGAAATTGCTGGCGTGAGGTGTGCCCCCCCTTCTCGGTGAGCGTGCCGGGAGTGGGGCGAACCCACCGACAGCAGGCATGATGGTGTTTTATGGCAGCGTTGATGACCTTTCGCTTTTCGCCTCCGCGTCTGGCTTAGTTAATAGCCGCTCCAACACTCAAAAAAAGTTTCCTGACCTTGAACGTTTCCAGCGTTCGTCAAGCAGTCTCCACGTTCAAACTGCCTAAACATGCCTTCACAGGCTTATGGGCAGCGGCAATGATATAGCCAGCGGCTTACTCCATTATCTGTATTGAAAGCGTCAAACAGAGCCTGACATTGCCCGAGTGATTGACTGGATAAAAGCGCAAGCCGCCGAGTTTGTTCGCGCGGACAATTCTGAGTACCCGGCACTCTGCGACCCTTCAACAGGAAGCTGAGTCACATGGAGCGAAAGGGGCGCTGAGCACTTATTGGGGGGTCATCACTCGCTAACAGCCTGCTTGATCTGTTTGGAAGCGGACCAAATGCGATAGCGCACTTCAATGTCTTTGGGCGCATACACCACAATCGGCAACTTGCTGTTGTAACGCAGCATAAAACCGTCGCCCACCACCGGAACAAACTCAGGATGCGCCTTGCCTTGCGGGCAGGCCATCATCGTGCTCGCCGGGCCTGTCACCTTGTTCAGGCGATACATCGGGTAACCCCAGCCCTCGAGGGTTTTTTCTTCCAGCTTGCCGCCCAGTCGCTGCTGGTTGCAATCCACCTGCAGGGTTTTACCGGCAATGATTTGAACCTTGTAATCGTCTTCGTTCTTATGCTTGGGCAGATAGATAACCTGGCGGCTGAACCCGGCTTCGGCTTTGGGGTAGGGAGCCACGTCTTCCAGTTTGGCTGCGTGGGCTACGCTGCACAGCGCACTCAGTAAAAGTGCTGCACTGATGACGAATGGTTTCATGGGGGTTTCCTTATTACAGAACTTGAAAAAAGTATCGACTTGAAAAATGCGCGCTCAACGCGGGTCTATTCTCGTCGTCGCGGCACAATGAGGCAACGGTAAGACTATTTAAGTGCAAAACTGGCCCATTGACGGGATAGATTGCTTCTCGCCAATGTCGAAGTGCCAGTAAACTGTTTTTTTCCTCCGAATCATTATTTTTCCCGAGGTTTTTGCATGACACTCAGTCCTCTTGCGGGCAAACCGGCTCCAGCTCAACTGCTGGTCGATATACCGCGACTGGTGACCGCTTATTACACCGGTCAACCCGATGCCGCCATCGCCACTCAGCGTGTTGCTTTTGGCACGTCGGGGCACCGTGGCAGCTCGTTTGAGCTGAGCTTTAATGAGTGGCATGTGCTGGCTATCAGTCAGGCCATTTGCCTGTACCGCCAAATGAAAGGCATCAATGGCCCGCTGTTTGTCGGCATCGACACCCATGCGCTCTCAACCCCGGCCGGGGCCAGTGCATTGGAAGTGTTTGCCGCCAATGGTGTCGAAACCATGATTGCGGCGAATGACGAGTACACGCCGACACCCGCTATCTCTCACGCGATCATTTGCTACAACCGGGGTCGCACGTCAGGCCTGGCCGACGGCGTGGTGATCACTCCGTCGCACAACCCGCCAGAGAGTGGTGGTTTCAAATACAACCCGCCAAACGGTGGCCCGGCCGATACCGATGTCACCAAGTGGATCGAAGCCAAGGCCAATGAGTTGCTGGCTGCCCGACTCGCAGGGGTCAAGCGCATTAGTTACGAACACGCCCTGAAAGCAGGCACCACGCACCGCCACGATTACCTCAATACTTATGTGGCCGATCTTAAAAATGTCATCGACATGGACACCCTGCGCGGTGCCAATCTGCGCCTGGGCGTAGACCCGTTGGGGGGCGCCGGTGTGCGTTACTGGTCAGCCATTGGTGAGCACTACGGATTGAACCTTGAAGTGGTCAACACTTCGGTAGATCCGACATTCCGTTTTATGTGCGTTGACTGGGATGGACGCATCCGCATGGACCCGTCATCCCGCTACGCGATGCAAGGCTTGATCGGCCTTAAAGAGCGCTTCGACGTGGCCTTTGCCTGCGACCCGGATCATGATCGGCATGGCATTGTCACGCCATCGGGTGGCTTATTGGCACCCAACAGTTACCTGGCGGTGTCAATCGACTACCTGTTCAACCACCGCCCGCAGTGGCGTTCAGATGCCGCGGTCGGCAAAACTGTGGTCAGCAGTGGCTTGATCGATCGGGTGAGTGCGCGCCTCGGACGTCGATTGTATGAAGTGCCGGTGGGCTTTAAATGGTTCGCGGATGGTTTGTTCGAGGGGTCGCTGGGTTTTGGCGGAGAGGAGAGCGCGGGTGCTTCGTTCTTGCGTCTGGACGGCAGCGTCTGGTCGACCGACAAGGATGGTTTGATCCCGTCGCTGCTAGCCGCAGAAATGACTGCGCGCACGGGGCGGGACCCTTCACAGTTGTATCAGAAAATGACCGAAGACTTGGGCTTGCCGTTTTCAACCCGGGTGGATGCCAAAGCCACCCCGCAACAAAAAGCACTGCTCAGCAAGTTGTCGCCAGAGCAAGTCAAATCGACCCATCTGGCGGGCGAAACCATTACCCAAATCCTCAGCCATGCACCCGGCAATAATCAGGCGATTGGCGGTTTGAAGGTGATGACTGAAAACGGTTGGTTCGCCGCACGACCGTCAGGCACGGAAGACATTTACAAGATTTACGCCGAAAGCTTTATCGGCGATGAGCACCTCGCCCGTCTGGTCGAGGAAGCTCAAGTGCTGGTGGATACGGCTATTTCGTAATGCTGTGACTCAGCCTGTCCCTGGCGACAGGGGCGGGCTGAGGTTGTCAGGCTGGGGCAGGGGCGACCATGTGCTGACAGACATCAACCCATTGCGCTTGCACCAGCTCTGCCATACGGCTTGGGCAAATACGCACAGCCGTATGGGTAGCGCCGGCTGCGGGCATCACTTCATCGAAGGCTTTGAGCGAGATGTCGCAATAAATGGCCAGTTCGGTTGCCAACCCAAAAGGACAGACACCGCCTACCGGGTGACTGGTGAGCGCCACAACTGTCTCTGCATCGAGCATTTTGGCTTTGCTGCCAAGTGCATTCTTGATTTTCTTGTTATCAATACGTGCGTCGCCGCGTGCGACCAGCAGCACGTTGCGATCTCCTGCGCGAAAAGCCAGCGTCTTGGCGATTTGCCCGGGTTCAACTCCGTGGGCCTCAGCCGCCAATGCCACCGTGGCGGTGCTGGTGGCCAACTCGATGATGTGCAAGTCCGGGGCTTTGGCGTTTAAGAACGCGCGGACGGATTCAAGGCTCATGGCGCAGACTCCAGGGAAATCCGAAATCTAAAGAAGAGGGTGGCGCACTGTCAATGCGCCACCTGTGTGGCGGTATCAGATATCCAGCACGATTTTGCCGAAGTGCTGATTGGTTTCCTGATATTTGAACGCTTCAACAATGTCGGTCAGCGGGAAGTGACGGTCAATGACCGGACGCATACCGTTGGCATTAATGGCGCGGATCATGTCCTGCTGCTGGCTGCGGCTGCCGACCAGCACGCCTTGCAGGCGCACTTGCTTGACCAGTGCAGGAACGAAGTTCATTGACCCGGATACACCACTCAAGATGCCGATCACCGAAATATGCCCGGCAACCCGTACGGCAATCATCGACTGTTCCAGGGTCGACGGTCCGCCCACTTCGATCACATGGTCAACACCGCGGCCACCGGTGAGCGCGCGTGCGGTTTCGCCCCATTGGGTGTCTTTGCGATAGTTGATGAGGTGATCAGCGCCCAACGCTTTCAGGCGCTCAAGTTTTGCGTCGCTTGAGGAGGTCGCAATCACCGTGGCGCCCGCCATTTTGGCGAATTGCAGGGCGAATATCGACACCCCGCCGGTGCCCTGGATCAACACGGTATCACCCGGCTTGAGGGAGTCATCGGCCATCAGCGCACGCCAGGCAGTCAAGCCCGCCGTCGTCAGGGTTGACGCTTCGGCGTGGCTATAGCCCACAGGCGCCAGGGTGAAAGCGGTGGCTTTGGCGGTCACTTGCTCACGGGCATAGCCGTCGATCCCGTCGCCAGGCACGGTCACAAACCCTTCAACCAGCGGTGTGCCGTCGATCCACTCCGGGAAGAAAGTGCTCACGACTGAATCGCCCACCTTGAATTCAGTGACGTCGCTGCCGATCGCAATGACTTCCCCGGCACCATCGGCCATGGGAATACGTTGTTCGGTGGGTCCCCACATGCCGCTAACTACAGCAAAATCGTGGTAGTTCAGAGAGTTGGCGTGCAAACGTACAGTGATTTCACCGCTGGCAGGGGCGCGAACTTCGCTGCTGCCCACGACAACATTGTCATAACCGCCACCAGGTTTAACGAAGATAGTTTTAGTGCTCACAGGGCTTCCTCTGTTTTTACATGACGTAAAGCACATTTCGCAAAATGACGAAATGAAAGGTTAAAAATTACAACTCGATTTTCAGCCTAGCCGCAAAGTCATCAATCGCCTGCTCATTGCGTCGGTAGTACGTCCATTTGCCAATGCGGGTGGTCAGAACAAAACCGGCCCGTTGCAAGATGGCCAAGTGCGCAGAAGCGGTGGACGGCGATAGGCCGGCCTTGTGCTGCAGATGGGTGACACACACACCAATGGCAGGATCACCGTGATCCTGAGGCGGGAAATGACTGAGTGGGTCTTTGAGCCACTCCATCATTTGCATGCGAGTGTCATTGCCCAGTGCTTTGAGCTGTTCGAGTATCATGAGCGGCGATGCTACGCTTTTTTACGAAATGTTCAACGCCCATGCCGTGCCCGTGACAACCGGCCGCAGGCAGGGCGGATGTTTTGCATTTACAGGTTCAATCCTGTATTTGTTGCGCCATCAAGCCTTCAACCTGCCCATCAGGAACCATGATGCCTAGCCAGTTCCCTTCTGTCCGTCCCCGCCGTCTGCGTCGTACACAAACACTGCGCGACCTGTTTCAGGAAACCGAATTCAGTCTGAACGATCTGGTGCTGCCGATCTTTGTCGAAGAAGAGATTGACGATTTTGTACCGATTACCAGCATGCCGGGTGTGATGCGTATTCCCGAATCCAAACTGGCTGGCGAAATCGAGCGTTATGCCCGTGCCGGCATCAAGTCGGTGATGGCCTTTGGTGTGTCGCATCATCTTGATGCCACGGGCAGCGACTCATGGCGTGAAGACGGACTGGTCTCGCGCATGGCCCGTATCTGTAAAGATACCGCGCCTGAAATGATCGTGATGAGCGATACCTGCTTCTGCGAGTACACCTCCCATGGCCATTGCGGTGTCATGCACGATCACGGCGTTGATAACGACGCTACGCTGATCAATTTAGGCAAGCAAGCGGTTGCCGCGGCAGCGGCCGGGGCCGACTTCATCTCGCCGTCGGCCGCGATGGACGGTCAGGTACAGGCCATTCGCAGCGCCCTCGATACGGCCGGTTTTATCGATACCTCGATCATGGCGTATTCCACCAAGTTCGCATCGGCCCTCTATGGCCCGTTCCGGGAGGCGGGTGGCAGCGCATTGAAGGGTGATCGCAAGTCTTACCAGATGAACCCGCTCAATCGTCGCGAAGCCATTCGCGAGTCGCTGCTTGATGAGCAGGAAGGCGCCGACGTACTGATGGTCAAACCGGCAGGCGCGTACTTGGACATCATCCGTGACGTGCGCGAAGCTTCGCGCTTGCCACTGGCGGCGTACCAAGTGAGCGGTGAGTACGCGATGATCAAATTCGGTGCGATGGCCGGGGCTATCGATGAAGCCCGTGTGGTGCGTGAATCACTGGGTTCGATCAAGCGTGCAGGTGCGGACATGATCCTGACCTACTTTGCAATGGATCTGGCGTTGCAGGGGATTTAAACCCCTTATGCCCAATGTGCCGGGTCATCGACGATGGCCTGGTGCTTTTCCAGCACTTTGGGTATTTCTTGCTTCAAGAACTCGACCCACGTTCGTACTTTAGCATCCAGAAATCGGCGGGAAGGGTAGAGCGCGAAGATGCTTTTTTCGTGCAGTCGGTAGTGTGGCAGCACGCGTACCAGTGACCCTCGCTGATAGGAATCCACGGCCACATAATCGGGCAACAGACAGATGCCCAGGCCGGCTTGTGCCGCCTGCGCCATGGCTTCGGCCACGTTAACCTGAAACACATTCCCTGGACGAATTGACTGCTCGCCGTGTTCATCGCGAAAGGTCCAGCTGTCGGTGAACAATGGGTCAACCAGGTGCAGACAGCGATGGTGACTCAGGTCTGCGGGCGTTTGCGGCACACCGTGACTCTGCAGATAGGACGGGGCTGCGCTGATCACGCTGAAGATGCTGCCCAGCGGCTGGCCAATCATTTCGGAATCGGGCAGATCCCCCGACAACGTGATCACTACATCGTGGCCTTCCTCCAGCAAATCGGGTTGGCGTTGAGACAGCGTCAAGTCAATGTTGACCTGCGGGTAGAGCTTCACATAGCGGGCCACCAAGGGCGCGAGAAGTTGAATCCCCAAGCCCGTGGTGGATTGCACACGCAAATGACCGCGCGGTATCAAGTGAGCGCCTGCGGCTTCGGCATTGGCATCCTCGATTTCGCCGAGAATCAAACGGCATCGTTCCAGGTAACGTGTGCCCACCTCGGTGAGTGCCAGGCGTCGGGTGCTGCGTTGCAGCAAGCGCGCCTGCAACAAGGACTCCAGCTCCGAGAGCAAACGTGATGTTTGCGCTGTGGAATAGCCAAGCGCCTGTGCCGCAGCCGTGAAGCTGCCGGTCTCGACTACGCGTACGAACACGCGCATCGCCTGGTGAATGTCCATGCTGTTTATGACTCCGCACTTAGGCTTAAATTTTTGTGGCGGGGATAATTACACAGACTGTAGAAAGATACCGCTTTCCTGAACATGTTCTTGCACCGGATCAGCGCGAAGAAGCGCGCATACGCACTTGAAAAAAACACATTAACGCTTAACGCGTCGCAACTCGAAAGAGTGTTAGTTTAAAAAATTCAACTGCACGAAAAGCTTCAGCGTGTTCAGGGGGTATGTGAAAAAATATCCTAAATTAAGGTAGGAAATATCATTGAAAAATGTGAGATTAAGACTTTAATAAAGTAAGGGGTGATATCACTATGACACCACCCGTGGTGCTGCCCGTTGTTCTGCCAGGTGATTGATTTATAAAGCAGGGACTTTTTTAGCTGTTTCCCTGTCAGACATGTACTTTAATTTGCTTGCCCTTTTCTTTTCTAGAACAGCCAAGCTCTGAACGTGCCAAAACGGTTCACACACAGGGAGCTATTTTTGAAGACTACTGAACATCCGCGTGCTCACGCAGAAATTGATGTGCTTGACCTGTTTCACTCGTTTTGGCAACAGAAGGTATTGATAGCAGTCACCACGGCCGCCGTAGCGGCTATCGCTGTGGGTTATGTCCTGGTCGCGCAACCCATCTACCAGGCCAGTACCCTGCTGCGCCCGGCAGCGATCAATGAGCTCGATGCCCTGAACCGCTCTGAGGTGTATACCCTTCCTCCGGCAGAGGCCCTGCTCAAAGTGGGGGCAGCACTCGACTCATATGAGACTCGTCTCAATTACTTTCGTGCTCACCCGGACTTATTCGAGCCGCTGGCTAAAAAGGGCCTTTCGCCCGAGCAAAGCTTTGAGATTTTTAACCGGGATGCCATCAATTTGATTCGCCCTGATCCCAAGTCCGGCGACTCGAGTTCTTTTTTAAAGTTACAGCTGACTTACCCGGATTCTGTTAATGGCCCGCAGATCCTTAACGGTTTTGTTGAATACGCGATCAATGACCAGCGTGCGCAAATCAGTGCGGATCTAAAAGTCATTATTAATAACCGACTGCGCGAACTGGATGAAAAAATCAACGCTGCACGTTCCGCCTATCGTTCGGGTAAGGATGCCGAAATTGCCGGTCTAGTAGAAGCTGACACCCTGAACACGGCAAAGCTTAAAGATGAGTTAAAGGCTCTGCGACTGCAATTACGGACTGAACGGGCGGATCGTATAGCGCAGTTGCAAGAGGCTATTACCATTGCCAACTCGTTGGGTATCACCCAGCCGACGACGCCATCCGCGATGGCCGCGGCTACGCAAGGTACTTCTACGAGGGGTATGCGTACCGAGATCACTTCACAAGCCCTGCCGCTGTACTTCATGGGCAGCAAAGCTCTTGAGGCCGAGCGTGCAGCTTTGCTCAAGCGGACGTCTGACGACTTTACCAACGAAAAAGTGTCGGATATCGCCAAAAAGTTGCAGATGCTAGAGGTCAACCGCCAGGTTGAAATGCTCGGTAAGCGCACGAACGAAGATCTGTTTCTTAAAAATATCGAGCCTTTGCGTGCCGAAGTGGCCCGATTGGGCGGCCTGAATACGGACATGAGCCGGTTGGGTCTGGCCAGTATTGATCGCAAGGCGCAAACGCCACTGGATCCGATCAAACCGAAAAAGGCGATGATTATCGGACTGGCTGTGGTACTCGGCTTGCTGTTGGGTCTTGGTATTGCAACTGTTCGCTATTTTGTCAGGCTACGCCGCGAGACCTTGTAAAGGGTCGACTCAGATCAATACTGCCGCCGACTTGACCTGTGCCCAGAGCCTTTGGCCTGGATGCAGGCCGAGGTGGTCGCGCGAGTATCTAGTGATCCGCGCCAGCAGCGCACTGCCATCGACGTCCAGGCGAACCAGTACGTGGGCTTGATTATCTGTCCCCGTTTCGCTGATGACGGTGGCGTGCAAGCTGTTAAGGATGCTGCTGTGCTCAACACGGTCAAGGCTCAGGCTGATATCGCGGGCTTGTATTTTGATGCGCATCGGCCGCCCGATCGCCAACGCCTCGTGCGCAACTTTCAGCTGCTGGACGCTGTGAGGCAGTTGCAGGGTCAGTAAGTGATAGTGCGCATCAAAGGCCGCTACCGAGCCTTGAATGACAACTCCGGCGTCGTTATCGAGCGCCAGAGGCAAGTCCAGTCGGGCCAATGTTTCGCCGATAGGGCCACTGGCAAGCGCCTTGCCATGACTGAGCACGACAATATGATCTGCCAGTCGCGCGACTTCATCCTGCGAATGACTGACGTAGAGCACAGGAATATCCAGTTCGGCGTGCAGGCGTTCGAGATACGGAATGATTTCGCGTTTGCGTTGGCTGTCCAGTGCAGCCAGCGGCTCATCCATCAGCAGCAACTTGGGGTTAGTCAGCAGGGCTCGGGCGATTCCAACCCGCTGGCGTTCGCCCCCGGATAAATGCGCCGGTGCGCGTTGCATCAAGTGTGTGATGCCGAGTAACTCTGCCGCACGATCGAGGTCAACCTTGCGTTCATGCCGTGCGATCCGTCTCAAACCGAACTCCAGATTGCCCCGCACGGACAGATGCGCGAACAGACTGGCCTCTTGAAAGATGTAACCCAGCGCACGTTTGTGGACGGGCACAAACGTGCGCTGCTGAGTGTCTTGCCAGGTCTCACCATTGATCTGCACAAACGCTTGTTCGGCCCGCTCAAGACCGGCGATGCAGCGTAAGCAGGTGGTCTTGCCGGAGCCGGAGTGACCATAAAGTGCAGTGACACCCCGGCCCGGTAGTCGCACGTCCAGATCCAACGAAAAACCGGGGTAAGTCATTTGCAGTCGAACGTTTATCTGCGAGGCCATACTCAGCTCCAGGTGTTCTGCGATTTGCGGCTTGAATAGAGCGCCAACAGCACCAGAAATGAGAACACCAGCATGGCTGCGGCCAGCCAGTGCGCTTGGGCGTATTCAAGCGCCTCTACGTGATCGTAGATTTGCACCGAGACCACCCGGGTTTTATCGGGAATATTGCCGCCAATCATCAGTACAACACCAAATTCCCCCACCGTATGGGCGAACCCCAAAATAGCGGCCGTCACAAACCCCGGTCGTGCCAGCGGCAAGACGACGTTAAAAAAACAGTCCCATGGGTTGGCCCGCAACGTTGCCGCGACTTCAAGCGGTCTTGGGCCAATGGCTGTAAAGGCGTTTTGCAAAGGTTGTACGACAAAGGGCATGGAGTAGATGACCGAGCCAATGACCAGTCCGCTAAAGCTGAAAGTCAATGTTCCTAAACCGAGCATCTGCGTCAGTTGCCCGACATACCCGTTTGGCCCCATTGCCAGCAGCAGGTAGAAGCCGATGACAGTAGGCGGTAATACCAGGGGCAGGGCGACGATTGCGCCGATCGGTCCGCGCAAACGTGATCGGGTGTGCGCCAGCCAAAGGGCGATCGGGGTGCCGACCAGCAACAAAATGACAGTGGTCAAAGAGGCCAGTTTGAACGTCAGCCAGATCGCCGAAAAGTCGGCACTTGAGAGCGGCATTTACAGTTGATAACCGTAGGATTTGATGATGGCTGCAGCTTTTGGCCCTTTAAGGTACTCCGTCAGCGCCTTGGCCGCCGGGTTGTCCGCGCCTTTCTTGAGAATCACCGCATCTTGCTTGATCGGATCATGCATGGTCTCAGGGATGATCCAGGCGGAGCCGCTGCTGACCTTGCCATCCTTGTAAATCTGCGACAGGGCCACAAAGCCCAATTGCGCGTTGCCAGTCGATACGAACTGATAGGCCTGCGTGATGTTCTGGCCCTCAACGATCTTGTCTTTGACCTTCTCGGTCAGGCCCATCTTGCCCAATACCTGCGTCGCAGCGAGTCCATAAGGGGCTGCTTTGGGATTGGCAATAGCCAGATGCTGATAGGTGCCCTCGTTGAGCACATGACCCGCCGGGTCAACGTAGCCGTCCTTGGCGGACCACAAGGCGAGGGTGCCCACTGCATAGGTAAAACGTGAACCGGGGACGGTCTCACCTTCTTTTTCAAGCTTCTCGGGGGTGCTGTCATCGGCTGCCAAAAACACCTCAAAAGGCGCGCCGTTTTTTATTTGTGTATAGAACTGGCCGGTGGCGCCATACGCAGCGATCAGCTTATGCCCGGTGTCTTTTTCGAAGTCGCTGGCAATGGCTTGAATCGGTGCGGTGAAATTGGCTGCCACAGCCACTTGCACGTCACCGGCGCAGGCAGTGCCCACTGTAAGGCTGGTGATCAGTGCCACAAGCACAGCGGGAGCAAACAGACGAGCGCAAACGTGCATGACAAAACTCCATGTAGAAACGTGGGTAGCCCGGCGTGATACGGCTGTAGCGGGCGGTAGGAAGATAAACGCTATAAATGGAAATTTATAGCGTTTTGCACCCTGAAGCTGAAGCGTCCTGTTCAACCTGCTTTGCGCAGGGTGATATTGAGACGCTGCTCACCCAGCACCGGATGATGGCCGGGTTTAATCGGCAGTACACCGTGAAAGCGCAAGCGATCGACACCGCCCCACACCACGATGTCGCCATGAAACACCGAGATGCGTTGAGTCGGGTCGTTACGTGCAAACCCGCCGAACTGAAAGACCGCAGATAAACCCAGAGAAACTGACACGATAGGGGCTTCAAAGCACCGCTCGTTTTTGTCCTGGTGCAACGACATTTTTGCACCAGGACAATAGGTATTGATCAGGCAGGCGTCGGGTACAAATGCGTTGAACCCTGCAGCCCGGGCGGCTGTTTCGGCCAGCGTCAAAAAGACCTCAGGCATGGCTGGCCAGGGCTGTTCGGTCAACGGATCAATCGGGCTGTAGCGGTAGCCCTCGCGGTCGGTTGTCCAGCCCAGGGCGCCACAACTGCTAAGGCGTGCAGACATCGTGTAACCGCCGGGTGTTTGCATCTGCCGAAAAGGCGATTGGCACAGGACAGGTGTCAGTGCCGCCAGCAATGAGTCGACCCACGGCAAAGCAAACCCGCGCAAAACAACGGCCTGTTCGCCGATACGATCGAGCCGATCAGGTTGCTGCAGGTCGTCATCGGCGAACAGGTCGAGCGTCATGTTTAGAGAGGCTTGCTGACTTTTACATCAGTGATCTTGTCGTCCGAATCATGCATGCGCTCAAGCGCTGCGTGCGCTTCTTCATCAGATTTTTGGCTCAAGTTCACAAACTCGAAACGGCGCTCGCCATTGAGTAGGTATTTGATGACGTATTTTTTAGTCTCGGAAGGAGTTTTCACGCTATTTCCTGTATTTAAAGGCGATGGGCGTCAGGCTTAGCGGAGCTTTGAGCTGGAGCGGCGAACGATTTTAATGGTCGGCTGAAAGCTCGGCTTGCGGGTGACGCTGATCGCACGGCTGGTGACGGTGTCGATGGTAATGTTCCAGAAACCTGTGCTCGGCGCCGTGATACGGGCCGGGAAGTCCTTGAACGCACCACCGTGATAGGAGTGACGGCCGCCATTTTTGAAGCTGCGAAAATGTGCGTCGCTCATCAGGCGAATGTTGCAGGGCTGGGAGCATTCGATGACGACGATGTCATCTTCGTTCAAATGCTCGCGCTGGTGAATAAACTTCATGGGTGCTCCAATAAGGGCTGCTGTCGCTAAAAAATCAGCAAGATAACATGTGCTTTAGTACTGACAGGGGTCTAAAGGCGCTTATTATGCCGCGATGCGATATTTCTGACGTAAAATCCGGACAAATCGCCACAGCAGAATCTTTATTCCCTCAGTCAGGGAGAAAATTCGGGAATTTTCGGTCGTAAGATCTTTAACGGAGGACATGTATGAAGTGGGGCGTTTTGCTGGCGATGCTGGCTTTGGGTGGCTGTGCATCAGTTACGGATATTGAGCAGACGTTACCGACCATGAGTGTGATTTCAGGCAAGAAGCCTGATGCCTACGCTCAGTGCCTGGTGCAAGAGTTGTCGCACACACGTAAGGCACCGCAGATTGAGCCGCATAAAGAAGGGTTACGTATCATCGTCCCGCAAAAGTTGACTTCCAATCCTACCGCTGTGATTGACATTGAAGAGCGTTCGGGTGGTAGCAGCATCAAGGTTTACGAAAGCATGTCGAACGTGCCCGTTCGACCCGGTGATATTCGCAAAGCCGCAACACATTGTATTTCTGGTTAACCAGGCATCCATCAAGCTTTGTCAGGGTTTTCAGCCTGACGACTGCGCCATGCAGCGTCAGGCATGCCTGAAGCCCTCACGTTCTTACTTGCACACGACAACGATATTTCGGCTGTTGAAATTTCCTACATCCACCCCGAGGGTCTTGTCGCTTTCCCTGACCGCAGGTGAACCGTCTGTCCCGACAATTGAGTAACCGGTGCCTGCGCAAGACGCGTCTGCCTTTTCGTAGCACTTGGCCCACGACATGGCTTCGCCAGAACAGTCTATGCTCAAGCCTTGTTTGCCATCGGCCAAGTAGGTATTGGATGCAGTGGCACAGCCGCCAAGCGCCAGAAGTGCGAGTAGTGCGAGGGCTTTATTCATGGAGGGTCATCATCGAAAGTGAGAGGTCAGGATTTACTTTTGCCCTTGCGGGCGGGTGCTGCGGGCTGATCCTGAAACACAGAAGCCACCTCGATGGCTGATTGTTCTGAGGTAAAAGGGCCAGCGACGTTTTCATCTGAAGCATCGGCGATCCACCATTGGTCAGTGCCGACTTTTTTGATCAGGTAACCATTGATGGTGTGTGTAGGATCTGACATGGAGCGTAGGCCTTAATGGGTGGAAATTGGCGCAATAATACCGCCAATTCTTCATCTCAGGCGGCTTATATGGCAGGTTGCCTGTACCGATGAGAAGACCGGGAGGCGGCGTCATAGGTTCAATAAACCCATCCTGAATATGAAAAAAATGTAATAAATGAACTAACTGGCACTAATTTTCTCTATGAGTGATCAGTTTGCTATCAGGGGCCATTGTAACGCTGCAGCCGCCTGATTAGACTGCGCCAAATTCGAACGTACAGCCCTTTAAAGGACTCATATGATCAAGAAATGCTTGTTCCCTGCAGCCGGTTACGGCACTCGCTTTTTGCCAGCGACCAAAGCCATGCCTAAAGAAATGCTGCCGGTGGTGAACAAGCCACTGATCCAGTACGGGGTTGAGGAAGCACTGGATGCCGGTCTAAACGAAATCTCCATCGTGACAGGGCGCGGCAAACGCGCACTTGAAGACCACTTCGACATCAGCTACGAGCTGGAAAACCAGATCAAGGGTACTGATAAAGAGAAGTACCTGGTCGGCATCCGTCGTTTGCTGAGCGAGTGCTCGTTCTCGTACACCCGTCAAACTGAAATGAAAGGTTTGGGTCACGCCATTTTGACTGGCCGCCCGTTGATCGGCGACGAACCCTTCGCCGTCGTATTGGCGGACGACCTGTGCGTTAACCTGGAAGGTGATGGCGTTCTGACGCAAATGGTCAAGCTGTACAACCAGTACCGCTGCACCATTATCGCCATTCAGGAAGTTGATCCGGCAGAAACCAACAAGTACGGCGTTATCGCCGGCGATCTGATTGGGGATGACCTGTATCGCGTGCGCAACATGGTCGAAAAACCAGCACCGGAAGATGCGCCGTCGAATCTGGCCATCATCGGTCGTTACATTTTGACCCCGGACATCTTTGATCTCATCAAGCAGACCGAGCCGGGCAAAGGCGGCGAGATTCAGATCACCGACGCCCTGATGAAACAAGCGCAGAACGGTTGCGTTATTGCCTATAAGTTCAAAGGCAAGCGTTTCGACTGCGGCGGTGCTGAAGGCTACATCGAGGCGACTAACTTCTGCTTCGAGAACTTCTACAAAACAGGCAAAGCTTACTAAAACCGCCTGTATTGAGTGTGTTTCAAGACCAAGCCACCTCCGGGTGGCTTTGTCGTTTTTTAGCCTTCGGCCAGCCCGGCGCTGGTCAATCGCGCTGGAGCGATTATGCTGTTGGACTTCTTGGGAGAGCGAAATGGCCTACGAATTTGATTTGTTTGTAATTGGTGCAGGTTCCGGTGGCGTGCGTGCGGCTCGCTTTGCAGCGGGCTTCGGTGCAAAAGTCGCGGTAGCAGAAAGCCGCTACTTGGGCGGTACGTGCGTAAACGTGGGCTGCGTGCCTAAGAAACTGTTGGTTTACGGTGCCCACTTCGCTGAAGACTTCGAACAGGCGTCGGGTTTTGGCTGGAGTCTGGGTGAAGCGAACTTTGACTGGGCGACACTGATCGCCAACAAGGACCGTGAAATCCATCGCCTGAATGGCATCTATCGCAACCTGCTGGTTAACAGCGGCGTCACCTTGATGGAAGGTCATGCCAAGATCACTGGCCCCCACGAAGTGGAAGTGAACGGCCAGCGGCACAGCGCCCAGCACATTTTGATTGCCACGGGCGGCTGGCCGCAGATTCCAGAAATCCCGGGTCATGAGCACGCGATCAGTTCCAACGAGGCGTTCTTCCTTAAAGAACTGCCCAAGCGGGTGTTGGTGGTAGGCGGTGGCTACATTGCCGTGGAATTTGCCGGGATTTTCCACGGGCTGGGCGCCAAGACGTCCTTGTTGTATCGCGGCGAGATGTTCCTGCGCGGTTTCGACGGGGCAGTGCGCAAACACTTGCACGAAGAACTGACCAAGCGCGGCATGGATGTGCAGTTCAATGCCGACATTGCTCGTATCGACAAGCAGCCTGATGGCAGTTTAAAAGCCACGCTTAAAGATGGCCGTGAGTTGATGGCCGACTGTGTATTCTATGCAACCGGACGGCGTCCGATGCTGGACAACCTTGGCCTGGAAAACACCGGCGTCAAACTCGATAAGCGCGGTTTTGTTGAGGTCGATGAGCTGTATCAAAGTGCCGAGCCGTCCATTCTTGCTATCGGCGATGTGATCGGTCGCGTGCAGCTGACGCCGGTCGCACTGGCTGAAGGCATGGCCGTGGCACGGCGCCTGTTCAAGCCTGAACAATACCGTGCAGTGGACTACAACATGATCCCGACAGCGGTGTTCAGTTTGCCTAATATTGGCACGGTGGGGTTGAGTGAAGAGCAGGCCATCGAAAACGGGCACAAGGTGCAGATATTCGAAAGCAGTTTCCGGCCCATGAAACTGACGCTCACGCCGTGTCAGGAGCGCACCTTGATGAAGCTTGTGGTCGATGCCGACACCGATAAAGTGTTGGGTTGCCACATGGTTGGGCCAGAAGCCGGGGAGATTGTGCAAGGTTTGGCGATTGCCTTGAAAGCAGGCGCCACCAAGCAGCACTTCGACGAAACCATCGGCGTTCACCCCACCGCGGCCGAAGAGTTCGTCACCATGCGTACACCGGTTAATCGTTAAGTCCCGGCACGCAACTTCAGGCTTGCACAGTGCAGGTCTGAAGTTCCCCTTCCTTTAAAGTCTGCCTGAGACGATTTGTCGCAGGCGGGCCGTGTTGCCCGGTTTTACTGGCTGTAAGAAGCGCAGCGCACTCATTCAGTGCATACCCGCCGTGCGGCAAGTTGTTGAGAGTGTTAAATTCGCCCCCCATGTAAAGGTCTACCCACAGCAATCGTGCGCACTTGCCTTTTGAGTCGAGCCGCGTACACACCTGCCATCCATTGCGCAGGTTCAAGGCTTCTGAATGCAGTCGAAGTCGCTTAGAGGAACGATGACATGAACGAATTACTGACTCGCCGCCACGTGCTTGCAGGCCTTGGCGTGCTCAGTCTTGGTTTACTTTCGGGCTGCGACATGGGCAGCGGTTTGTCTTACAAGTACGCAAAAGATCTGAGCAACGAGATTCTCGGGCGCAAGTTCAAACTGCGCGACGTGGATGGCAATGAAGTGATGCTGGGCAGTTTTCGAGGAATGATGCCGATGATTTTCTTCGGTTTCACTCAGTGTCCTGCGGTCTGCCCGACTGCACTGGCGCGTGCGGCACAAGCCAAGAAGTTGATGGGCCCAGACGGTGACCGCTTGCAGGTGGTGTTTATCACCCTGGACCCTGAGCGGGACAAACCCGCCATGCTCGATGCTTACGTAAAAGCCTTTGACCCGACGTTTATCTCGCTGTCTGGCACGCTGGAAGAAACAGCCGCCACGGCGAAGGAATTCAAGGTGTTTTACGAGAAGATCCCTACCGGTTCGTCGTATACCCTGTCGCACACGGCCACCAGTTTTGTCTTTGATTCCCGTGGTGTATTGCGCATGGGTTTGTCGCCTTCGCTGTCTGCCAAGCAATGCGCCGAAGACCTGCTTACGGTGATGTCAGTCTGCTGATTTAACGTCCTTTGAATGAGCCAATACCATGAAACCTGTTAAGTATCTGTTGTTGTCGTTACTGGGCATGAGCCTGCATGTGTCTGCACAAACCGTGGTTGATGATGCCTGGGTGCGCGCCACTGTGCCCGGCCAGCCGTTCAGCGGTGCCTTCATGCACATTACTGCCGCCACTGACAGCAAGCTGGTAGAGGTCAAATCACCTGTCGCCAAGACTGTGCAAATTCATGAGTCGAAGATGGAAAACGACGTGATGAGCATGCAGGCTGTTCCTTCAATCGCCTTGCCGGCGGGTAAAACCGTCAACATCGAGCCTGAGGGTTATCACGTGATGTTGATTGACCTCGTGGGTCAGATCAAAGAGGGCGATAGCGTACCGCTGACCCTGATTGTCGAAGACAGTAAAGGGGCCAAAGAATCGATTGAAGTCCAGGCGCAGGCGCGTGCTTTGAACACCATGCCGATGCATGACCATCAGCACATGCACTAAGGCGTCACCCCGAGATTGTGTTGTAGCCGCTGACGAAGGCTGCGATCGAGCGCGCAGCGGTACGCAGCCTGCCGCAGCTGCTACAAAGTTCTGCGCCGAGTCGCTGGCGTAACCTGTAGCCGCTGTCGAGGAACGAAGGCTGCGTTCGGCGGCGAAGCCGTCGTAAAACCTGACACCCCGAGTCGTCCCATTTAGCGACCGCTTCGCGTTCGATCGCAGCCTTCGGCAGCGGCTACAGGTCAGGTGTAGCCGCTGACGAGGAACGATGGCTGCGATCGGCGATGCAATCGTCGCAAATGCGATGAACTCGATATTACTGATAGATCGGATGGAGTGGTTTGCGACGGCTTTGCCGCCGGTCGCAGCTTCGTTCCTCGTCAGCGGCTCCAGGATTGATGTGCTAGATGATCACGATTGAACAGGTCGCTTCAGCAGACGTCCCGCAAACGCGGGACTTTGTGCTGGAGGCCCGTGCCGCGCTGTTTCCCAAATTGAACGCCAGCGGTATGCCTACTGATCTGGCTCAGTTTGAGCAGACCTATATCCAGGGTGAAGGCTGCTTTCTGATCGCGCGTCAGAATGGGCGGATCGTCGCCTCGATTGGCTATGTGCCCTATGACCACCGTTTTACGCAACTGGATTATCGGGGGCTCAAGGTGGTTGAGGTGGTGCGTCTGTTTGTACTGCCACCGTGTCGCCGCTCAGGGGTGGCGCGCGCGCTCTACGACGCCTTGAAAACCCGTGCGGTTGAAGCCGGTGTCGAGCTGATGTATTTGCACACCCACCCGTTTCTGCCCGGCGCTATCGAGTTCTGGCGGCGACAGGGTTATACCATCACGGATGTAGAGGACGATCCGGTCTGGCAAACGACCCATATGCAGTGCCGTTTGCCGTAGCCCGTCAGAAACGGCCGGTGAGCGGGTATTCAACGGCCAGGCGAATCTGGTCAGTGTCCAGTTCCGCTTGCGCGCTGTTGCCCCGATGCACGTTGTGGCGCAGTGAAATGATGGCACCCTTGGCGGTGCCACTTTGCACCACATAACGCGCCTCCAGATCACGTTCCCAGTGTTTGCCATTCTTGCCGTAACCTAAATACGCATAGCCGCCTTTGGGGTCTACGTGGCTGCCGTCGATATGGCTGCCGCGCACATAGGCTGCGCTGAAAACCAGTCCGGGCAGGCCCCACGGGGTCATGGCCAAATCGTAACGGGCTTGCCAGGACTGTTCGTTTGGTGCGTTGAAGTCAGACAATTGCACGGCATTGGTGATGAAGATTGCGCCGCGTGTCACGTAGTCAAATGGCGTGTCGCCGTGCACTTTCTGGTAGCCAAGGCTCAAGTTATGCGGGCCGTGGGCGTAGGTGCCAAGCAAACTCCAAGTGGTGTTGTCGATAGTGCCTGACAACGCCTTGCCTTCATCGGTGGTGCGGTACAGGTTGAGATTCAGCGAAACGGACTGGTTGTCATCGATGGCCTGGCTGAACACTGCGCCCAGATAGTGCTGGTTCCAGGTGTCTTGATAACGAGACGTGTACAGGCTGGCTGTCAGGTTCTTGGCCGGGGTATAGACCATACCCGCGAGGTCAAATGCATCGCCTTTTGGCCCATTCGAATAGTTCACCACAAAGCCCTGATCGTGGCTGCTGGCGTTACGGTCAGTGCTCTCGGTAAAGTGTCCGCCGACCATTTTCAGTGCGTTAAATTCGTTGCTGGTGACAAATGCGCCGGTGGCTGTTTCGGGCAACAGGCGGCTGTCGGACGAGCTGAATACCGGGGTTTTGACGCGTTGCTCACCGTAGGACACGACGGTGTTGGACATGCGCAGCTTGACCGCCGCGCCGGCCCGGCCGTAATTGTCTTTGGGGTAGCCGTCATTATCCAGCCCCAGCAGGCGGGCCTTGCCCGCACGGCCGCCGCCACTGTCAAGTTTTAGCGCCATGTAACCGTGAGCATCAATACCCACTCCGATAAGCCCTTGGGTAAAACCTGATTGCAGAGTGCCCATTAACCCGTAGGCCCATTCCTCGGCATAGCCATTGCGCTCAGAACGTGGCTTGTAGGCATTGCGTGAGCCACTGTTGCTGGCACCGTGGCGGTATTCGCGATGGTCATACACCGTGCGATTAAGCACGTTCCAGGTGCTGTCTTCGATAAAACCGTTGGCTTGCTCCTGTGCAGACTCAGCCAATGCCAAGGGGCTGGCAAGGGTCAGCAGTAGGGCGGAGCGAGAGTAGAGGCCGGTCATTGAGCCGCCTGCTGTTTTTGCAATGCAGCGTTCATGCGGTCCAGTGCACGCTTGGGCAGGGTGGCGGGCAGTTGGGGAGCTTGCGCGGCCGGTTCGCCGACCTGAATCAGCATCACCATGCCCATCGCAAGGTGCGGAATGCATTGAATGCCGTAAAGCCCGGGAACGGTAAAGGTCTGTTCAATTTCCTCATTGATTTTGCCTTTGAACGCTTGCGCCCCATCAGGCAGTAGCTCCGGCAAAGTGGCGGCGTTATGGCCACTTTGCGTGGCGACGAACTTGACGGTATCGCCGGGGGCTATCTGTAAGTAATCCGGCTCATAGACCATGCCAGCTGTGGCGCTACGGGTGAGCATTTTCACTTCATGGGTTTGGGCCCACGTAGATGAACAGAGCAGGGCAGCACTCAACAGCACACCAAGGGATGAAATACGCATCGTGGTTTATCCATAAAAGGGTTCAAGAGGGGCGCAAACGCAGAATCTTTGCCCCGTCGAAAGGGTCGGTCAAATAATGGGCGTGTACACCAAATGTGGCGTGCAAGCGTTGGGGGGTCAGCACATCACATGGCTTGCCCAGAGCGACCAACTGCCCCCGTTCTAACACCGCCACGCGGTCGCAACTCAGCGCCTGGTTAAGGTCATGGAGTGCGATCAGTGTGGTGACGGTCAAATCCTGCACGGTCTTCAAAATAGACAGCTGATGCAGGATGTCCAAATGGTTGGTGGGTTCGTCCAGCAGCAGAATGTGCGGACGCTGGGCCAAGGCCCGGGCAATGTGAACGCGCTGACGCTCACCGCCCGAAAGGTCGCGCCAAATCCGCCTGCGCAGATGGCTCACGTCCACATCGCGAAGCGCTTGTTCGACGATGGCAGTGTCTTCCACCGACCACGGGCGCAGCGCCGACAGCCAAGGTGTGCGGCCCAGTGCAACGGCCTCGAACACACTCACGGCGTCGTGGGTATCGGCCTGTTGCTCGACCACGGCCAGTTGCTGCGCAATACGCCGCCTGGCCATTGCCTGCAGCGGTTGTCCGTTCAGCAGCACCTGGCCCTGACTGGCGGTACGTAGATTGGCCAGCAGCTTGATCAAGGTCGACTTTCCCGAACCGTTCGGGCCGACAATGCCCAGCGTCTCGCCAGCGCGAACCTTCAGATTGATACCGTTTAACAGTACGCAATCGCGCACCGCGTAACTCAGGTCGTGGCAACTCAGCACCGCACGCTCATCCGTCATCGGGCACTCCTGCGGCCTATCAGTATCAACACAAACACCGGCGCGCCCACCAAGGCTGTGACGACACCGACGGGGATCACTTGCCCCTTGATCAGGGTGCGCGAAAGAATATCGGCCGCTATCAGAAACAGGGCGCCACCCAGCGCGCTGGCAGGCAGCAGCCGGCCATGGCCAGTGCCCAATAGCAAGCGCGCAGCATGGGGGATGACCAGCCCGACAAAACCGATTGAGCCGACAATGGAGACCATCACAGCCGTGATCAGCGCCGTACAACTGATCAGCAGAAACTGCATGCGGCGCACCGGGATACCCAGTGAGGCGGCTGAATCACTGCCAAAGGCAAAGGCATCCAGCGCCCGCCGGTGCCACAGGCACACCGCCAGCCCGGCCAGTGCCACCGGCACGGCCAGCCACACCGAAGGCCAGCGCACGCCGCTGAGATTGCCCAGTAACCAGAACATAATGCCGCGCGCCTGTTCGGCACTGGCCGATTTAGTGATCAAAAAAGCGGTGATGGCGTTGAACAGTTGTGAACCGGCGATGCCGGCCAGGATGATTTGGCCGGTTCCGTTAGCAGGGCCACTGGCACGGGCCAGCAATACCACCAGTGAAAAAGCACCAATGGCGCCTGCAAATGCACCCGCCGACAGGCTGATGGCCCCGGCACCCAAGCCCAGCAAGGCAATCAATACCGCGCCGGTTGAGGCACCGGCTGAAATGCCGAGCAGGTAGGGATCGGCCAGAGGGTTGCGCAATAACGACTGCAACACCACCCCGCAGGTGGCCAGCCCGGCACCGCAGGCGGCAGCGACCAGTGCACGGGTCAGTCTGTAGTTCCACACAATGCCTTCGTCTATAGGGTCCAGCACATAGCCAGCGCCCCACATTTTGTTGGCCAGGACCCGCACCACCACGCCCGGCTCAATCGCGGTTTCACCAATGGCCACTCCGGCAAGGATGGCCAGCAACAACATCGCCAAGGACGCCAGCCAAGGCAGCATTCGCACACTCATTGCGCCGCGTTGCTGTCATGAATGGCGTTTGCGAGTGTTTCAAACCCGTCAAAAAGACGCAGGCTGGCCTGCATGGCGTCGGCATCGAGAATGATGATGCGGTTGTTTTTGACCGCATCCATGTTGCGGGTCACTGGATCAGAGCGCAGAAATTCAAGCTTTTTCTCATAGTCGTCCGCGGGGAAGCGACGGCGATCCATGCGTGCGATGACCACAAAGGTCGGGTTGGCTTTGGCCAGTGTTTCCCAGCCAACCGTTGGCCATTCTTCATCGGACTCCACCACATTGCGCACGCCCAGCGTGTTGAGCATAAAGTCAGGAATGCCCTTGCGACCGGCCACGTAGGGGTCGATGTCGAGGTCGGCACTGGAGAACCAGAACAGCGCGCTGGTGTGCTTGAGGTCTTTGCCCTTGATTGAGGCCAGGGATTTTTCCAGACGCGCTTTGAGCACTTCATTAAGTTGCTCACCGCGATCCTGCACATCAAAAATCTGCGCCAACTGGCTGATGCTTTTGTACACGCTGTCGATGCGAAAGGGTTGCAGGCGTGTGCCGTCGGCGCCGACCAGATTGTCTTTGCCCTCGCAATCGGAGGGCATCAAGTAGGTCGGGATGTTGAGTTCATGAAACTGTTCGCGGGTGCCGACCACGCCTTGTGGACCGACCATCCACTCCAACTGCACGGCGACCAGTTCAGGGCGCTTGCCGACCACCGCTTCGAAACTGGGATCGTTGTCTGCCAGACGCTCAACCTTGTCGTTCTGCGCTTGGTACAGGGGAGAGACATCGTTGAACCACAGCGAGGTACCGACCAGCTTGTCGCCCAACCCCAAGGCATAAAGCATTTCAGTCCCGGCCTGGCCGATGGTCACGGCGCGTTGCGGGGCATGTTGAAATGTCAGCGCCGTGCCACAGTTCTCTATCGTCAATGGATAGTGGGTGGGAGCGGCCAGGGTCAGGGTAGGCATGCTCAAGGCGGTGGCAAGGGCGGCGGCGCGGTACAGCATCATGATGCAATCTCCATTTGGATCGTACACAGAGCGGGAGCGTACGGCCTGGAAACACATCGTTGAGCACGGCTTTTTAAGCAGAGCAAGGCCGGTCAGGTGAATGACACGCGCAGCAAGGATGTCCTTCCCGGGCACCCCGCCGGTCAGTAGGTGTTGCTATGCCGGCAGGTCTCCTGACTGATGCGTCATCGCCCGGCTCCAGCCTTCCCGGGGGTAACCCAGTGGCGTTCAAGGAGCAGGCTCAGCACCTACAGTTGCGGGGGCAGTTCCGTTTGGGGCTGTGTTAGCCCCTCGGATTCCCTTTTAATCCCGTTTGGGGACCGGCGGCGGCATGTTAGACGAACACGTCGTGGATAGGGGAAAAACTCATTATCAGAAGTATTTCAGCCATGAAATATCTCGTCGCCGACTTTTCAGCGCAGCAAACCAGCGCACGGGCATGTACAGCGCAGCAGCCAGCAACACAGCCATCAACCAGACGGCGACGATACTGTCGAATCCAAAGTAACTGCCCTGATTGAGACCAAAAACCGCGACGCCGATCAGATAAAGCACTTTCAACGCGTACAGATGGAGCAGGTAAAAGAACATGGGCGCAGCGCCAAATACCGCGAGGGTGCGAACCCATGCACGGTGTTGCGCCCGTTCAAAGGCCAGTAACAGCAAAAAGCCTGCGCCCAGCGTTAGTGCCAGAAACAGCAAAGAAGGCGGGTACTTGGTGATATTGAAAAAGCTCATCAACGTGGCCAGCCAGTGGTCGTGGTCCACCCAGGCAGCCTCGCCATACCCATTGAGTAATCGCAACAACACAAAGCCGAGCAGGGCGCCCAGACCCGAGCGCAACAAGTACTGCTGACGCTGGCTCGCCGAGGCGCTGCGTGCAAACCACGGGCCCAGGCAGTAGCCCAACGCGATCACGCCTATCCACGGCAATAGCGGGTAGGACGTGCGCAATCGCAGGGTCTCTGAGAATTCGATCCAGCCGCGATCATGCAGCACCGCCCACGGCACATGCAGGGCTGAACCCTGCGGGAAATGGACGGTGTCGAGCAGGTTGTGCCCGCCAATAATGATCATCGCCAGTAGCAACAGAAGAGGGCGCGGCAGCCACACCAGCACCGCCAGAGCCATCATGCTGACGCCAATGGCCCAAATCACTTGCAGATAAATCACGGTGGGAGGGAATTGAAAGGTCCAGGCGAAGTTCACCAGCGTGAACTCCAACACCACCAGGAACAGCCCGCGTTTGAACAGAAACGCCGAAACGTCGCGTGTGCCCTGATATTTTTCACCGAACAGGTAGGCTGAAAGGCCCGTCAGCAACACGAACACTGGCGCACACAGGTGGGCAAGGGTGCGACTGAAAAACAGGCTGGGGTCGGTGAGTTCTATGTTCATAGGGTCTGCGACTTGGCGGTGCAGAAAGAAGGTTTCGCGCACATGGTCCAACAGCATAAACAGGATCACACACCCGCGAAGGGCGTCGATGGACAGCAAGCGCTGACGTGAGGGCGGGGCATGGGCAGTGGTCGTCATTAGGGGATCGCAAACAAGGAGTAGGTCAAAAGTGCTGTTACCTTATAACATCCGTATTGAGGTTGTCATCCGATAACAGCGCTGCCGTGAACCGATCCGATAGTTTTGATCGTGCTCAACCCCGAGATCAAAGCTCGGCGACCATCAAGCTGTAAGGCGTTAAGTGTAAATAACTTCCTGTTCTCCCTCTTACAGCGGTTGTTTAACAGTGGCAGATACCAATCGGGTCACACACATTGGCCAAATCTATCCCTTTTTGGCCGGTCTCCCACTGTGATCCGGCCAAGTGCTCAGCAAGAATCTAAAGCGCAGACACATTAATCAAAAAATATCCGATGTGCCCTTGGCCAGTTGCAGTCCGCATAACCGAGCGCAGATTCATTTCGTAGCGATCTCACGCCACTTTGGGGAACTCATTCATGGTCTCGATAAAACATTTACTCGGCGCCGCCGTGTGTTCACTGTCGCTGCTAGCCGCTGCCGTGCACGCTGAACAGCGTGAACTGCGGGTGTACAACTGGGCGGACTACATCCTGCCGTCCGTGCCCAAAGACTTTGCCCGCCAGACGGGCATCAAGGTGATATGGGACACGTTCGATACCAATGAATCCCTTGAGGCCAAGTTACTGACCGGCAACTCGGGCTATGACCTGGTGGTGCCGTCCAATCAATTTCTCGACACCCAGATCAAGGCCGGGGTATTCCAGAAGCTCGACAAGTCGAAACTGCCCAACTGGCAGCATCAAGACCCGGCCTTGCTCAAGTTGCTGGAAGCCAATGACCCCGGGAACCAATACGCCGTGCCGTATATGGTCGGCACCGTGTTGATCGGCTTCAACCCGGCGAAGGTCAAGGCAGCGCTGGGTGACGACGCGCCGGTGGACAGTTGGGACCTGGTGTTCAAACCCGAGAACATGGAAAAGCTCAAATCCTGCGGTGTGGCCATGCTCGACTCGCCCTCGGAGATTCTGCCATTGGCACTGCATTACTTAGGTCTGGACCCCAACAGTGAAAACCCGGCCGACTATGAAAAGGCCAAGGCGTTGATGATGAAAATCCGCCCCTACGTCACCTACTTCAATTCGGCCAAGTACATGACCGACATTGCCAATGGTGATATTTGCGTGGCCATCGGTTACTCGGGCAGCTTTTATCAGTTTGCCAATCGCGCCAAGGAAGCCGGTAACGGCGTAGTGGTTGACTGGCGCTTGCCAAAAGAAGGGGCGCCCATCTGGTTCGACACCTTTGCGATTCCTAAAAGTGCCAAAAACGTTGAAGAGGCTCACCAGTTTCTGAACACCTTGCTGGAGCCCAAGGTCATTGCCAGGATCAGTGATTTCCTCGGCTACCCCAACGCCAACAAAGACGCGCTGGCGTTGATCAACAAGGACATTAACGACAACCCCAACCTGACACCGACCCCTGAGGCCTTGAAGTCGTTGTACATCGTCAAGCCATTGCCGCAAAAACTGGAGCGGGTGCGTACCCGTACCTGGACCAGTATCAAGTCGGATAAGTAGATCGGCAGCAAGGGGCGCCGTTAGGGGTTCTAGCCCAGCGTCCCGACAATGTTGACGCTGACGTTTTCCGGAATTTCGTTCTGTGACAGGACGTGCAGTCCCGGGCTGAACACTCGGGCATAGCGGGCCAGCAGCGGGCGCAGTTGCGGCATGACAGTCAGCACCGGAGGGTGGCCGTCCTTGCGCAGTTTCTCTTTGACAATCGGCATGGCATTTTGCAGCTGGTTAAGCAGGTTCGGCTCCACCGGAATGTTGTCCAGGCTCACCGGCCCGGCTTGCTGCGCAATGCTCAGCGCGCCGAGCAAGGTGTTCTCGAGGGCGTTATCCAACACAAAGACACTGACTTCGTCGCGTCGCCCGGTAATGCTGGCCACGATGTTGCGGCGCAACGCATAGCGTACATCCGCCGCCAGCAGCACTGGATCCTTGGTGTTTTCACTGCTTTCGACCAAGGCGCTGGCCACCGTGACGATGTCGCGCAGTGAGATATTTTCGGTCAGCAACTGGCGATACACCTTATGTTGCTGGGTATAGTTGAGTTGCGCTTTAAGGTTGTCGGCCAGTTTGGGCGCCACTTCGCTTAGGCGTTGCATCAGATGGTCGACATCGTCGTGTTTGAAAATATCGGCCAGGTGATCGCGAATCACTTTGTTCAGGTGGGTCGCCACCACGCCCGCGCAATCCACCACTTGATAACCCAGGTTAAGTGCCCGGCTTTTATCGGCAGGCTTGATCCACACCACCGGCATTTTGTAGGCGGGATCAATGCCCAGAATCCCATCGATTTCGCCATACAACTGCGCCGATGCAATCGCCATCAAGTGATCTGCATGCACCTCGGCGCCCTCAATCTGCTCGCCATTGATATGGATCGAGTAAAAGGCAGCTTTGAGTCGCAAGCTGTCGCGCATGTGGATTTCAGGCAACAGAAACCCCAGGTTTTCTGACAAAGACTGGCGCAACCCGCGCACCCGGTGTGTCAACGGTGCGCCCGCTGCTTCGTTGACCAGCCCGACCAATTTGTAGCCCAGAGACACTGACAGCCGTTCAACGTGAGGAATGTCTTCCCACGCCAAAGTGTGGGTACGCTCGTGTTGCATGGATTCGCTGAGTGCGCTGACCGCGTCGAGTTCTTGCGCCTCCACGGGGGATTGATAGCGCGAGACACACCACGCCAACCCGGCCACCACCGCGGCAAAGCTGAGAAAGGCCAGATGCGGCATGCCCGGCACAATGCCCAGTACCAGCAGAATGCCGGCCACGGTGTACAGCAGGCTGGGAGAGGCCAGCAACTGTCGACGCACCTGGGTGGTAATTTCGGCGGACTCATTGATACGCGTCACGATCAGGGCTGCGGCGGTTGACAGCAGCAACGCCGGAATTTGTGCCACCAGACCGTCGCCGATGGTCAACAACGCGTACTGTTTGAAGGCCAGCCCGGCTGGCAAGTCGTAGACGAACATGCCAATGGCAAAGCCGCCAAACAGGTTGATGGTGAGAATCAGGATGCCGGCAATTGCATCGCCGCGTACAAACTTCGAAGCGCCGTCCATCGCACCGTAGAAGTCGGCTTCCTTGGCGATGGTCTGACGGCGCTGTTTGGCCTGATCCTGAGTAATCAAACCGGCATTGAGGTCTGCATCGATCGCCATTTGTTTACCGGGCAGGGCGTCCAGGGTGAAGCGCGCCGTCACCTCGGAAATACGCTCGCCGCCTTTGGTCACCACCATGAAATTGATGATCATCAGGATCACAAACACGATCATGCCGACAATAAAGTTGCCGCCGATGACCACCTCACCGAAGGCTTCAATCACTTTACCCGCGGCCCCCGTGCCCGTATGGCCTTCAAGCAGCACAATACGGGTAGACGCCACGTTGAGGGTCAGGCGCAACAGCGTTGTGACCAGAATCACGGTGGGGAACAGGGAAAAATCCAGCGGGCTTTTCGAGGACACGCTGACCATCAACACCAGCACCGCCATGGCAATGTTGAACGTAAACAAAATGTCCAGCAGCAAGGGCGGCAGGGGCAAGATGATCATCGCCAGAATGGACAGGATCACCACCGGGATGCCGATACGTCCGCTGCGCAGGGTCGGCAGGAGGGTGTGCAGTACGTTCATGATTACGCCTTGTTCGCCATGCGTTCTGGAATAGGGAGGTTGTCGGGCAGTTGCGGCTTGGCGCGCAGGCCGCTTTTGTAGGCTTTTAATTGCAGGATGTAGGTGAGCACGTGCGCCACGGCGGCATACAGCGGGCTCGGAATCTGTTGATTGACCTGGGTGCTGAAGTAAATAGCCCGGGCCAGCGGCGGTATCTCCAGCACTTCCAGCGCATTGGCGGCAGCCATCGTGCGGATGTACAAAGCCATCTCGTCGACGCCTTTTGCGACCACGTACGGGGCCTGGGCCTTTTTGATGTCGTATTTGAGCACCACGGCGTAATGCTGTGGATTGACGATCACAGCGTCCGCGGTCTTCATCACGTGGCTGACCTGGCGCTGGGAAATCTGACGCTGAATCTGCTTGATCCGCGCTTTGACCTCGGGCCGACCTTCCTGATTTTTATGTTCTTCCTTGCGCTCCTGCTTGGTCATGCGCAGCTTTTTAAGAAAGAAATACTTCTGGATAGGGATGTCGATGGCGGCGAACACGACGAACATGCCCATCAGCGCCAGCAAGGTATCAAACAGAATCCTGAAGGACGTGCCAATGGCGGTGAGCAGGCTGGTGCGTTGCAGCGCAATCAGGTGCGGCACCGCATCACTGATCAGCGCCCAGGCCACGGCAATCAACAAGGCAATCTTGAGCATCGACTTGATCAGCTCGATCCAGTTCTGTTTGGAAACTATTCGGCCCAGCCCGGTAACAGGGTTGAGCTTGCTGAATTTTGGCGCGAAGTTTTTGGCCACAAATACCCAACCGCCCGGTACCAGCGAAAACACCACCACCAACACACTGGTGAGCAGCAAGGGGGCGAGCATCGTGATAAACAAACCGAGGTTGTGAGCCAGTATCAGGGTGAGGTCGTTCTGGGTGATCTCGCTCCAGTTGAGGTTCAAATACGAAATGCGAAAGCTGTCCTGAAACCCCTGGTAAAAGCGCTCAAACGTAAGCCTGAGAATAAACAGGGTCACCAGCAAGGACACCGTGGTGGAGAGATCCTTGGAGCGAGTGACCTGGCCGTCCTCCCGGCTTTTGCGCAGTTTTTGCTGCGAGGCTTCTTCGGTCTTTTCCTGCGCGCTGTCATTGGACACCTTGACCGTCCTCCATCATCAGGCCGATGTTGTCCAGCAACTCGCGGGTCAGGTGCAAGTAGTGTTCCGGCAGGTTGGGAATGGTCATGTAAATGCACAGCAGGCCGACCACAATGGTGATCGGGAACCCCAGTGAAAACAGGTTCATGGAGGGCGAAATACGGTTGAGCAGGCCGAAGCAGAACTGCACCAGCACCATGCAGAACACCATCGGCAGGGTCAGCAACACAGCGGCGCTGAACACCCAGGCAATGGCTTTGATAAACAGGGTATAGCTGTGATAGTTCAGGCCGCTGCCCACTGGCCAGTGACTGAAACTCTTGAACAACACACTCAGCACCAGCAGGTGGCCGTCAATGGCCAAAAACAGAAAGGCCAGCAACACAAAGTACAGTTGGTAAACGATGGAGGACGAGGACACCCCGTTTATCGGGTCGTTGTAGCGGGCCATGCTCATGCCCATTTGCGACGACACCACTTCACCGACCACGCTGAACACCGTGAACACCAGTTGCAGGGTCAATCCGAGCATCAAACCGAAGGCGATCTGTTCCAGTGCGGTCATCACGCCCCGGGCGGACAACGGGTCAATCTCGGGCACAGGCGGCAACGCGGCGCCCACCGCCGCCGTGATGACCAGTGCCAGCAACACACGGATTTTTCGCGACATCGCCTTGTGATTGAACAGCGGGGCCATGCTGAACACGGCCATCAGCCTGCAAAAAGGCCACCAGTAGCCCTGCAAGGCCTGCAAGTACTGACTGGCCTGAAACAGCGGCTCAGTTGCGTGCATGGGTCAGCCCACCAAGGTTCCGGCTTGCTTGAAGGTTTCGATAAACAGATCGCTGAGGGTGCGCAAGATCCAGTTGCCGCCCCAAATCAGCATCCCCAGCGTGATCAGCAGGCGCGGCAAAAAACTAAGCATTTGCTCATTGATCTGGGTGGCGGCCTGAAACACGCTGACCACCAGCCCCCCCAGCAGGCTTGGCACCACCAGCACGCAGACGATCAGTGCAGTAATCTGGATCGCATTGCTGACAAGGCCTGCAGCGATTTCCGGTGTCAGCATCAGCCACCTCCAAAAGGTTGAATGCTGGAGGTCAGGGTGCCCACCAGCAGCGCCCAGCCGTCGACCAACACAAACACCATCAGCTTGAAGGGCAGCGAAATCATCATGGGCGACAGCATCATCATGCCCATGGCCATCAGTACACTGGCCACCACCAGATCAATCACCAGAAACGGCAAGAAAATCATGAAGCCCAGTTGAAAGGCGGCTTTGACTTCGCTGAGCACAAAGGCCGGGAGCAGCAGTGAGAAATCCAGGGTTTCCAGGTTCTGCGGCAAAGGCTCGTTGGCCAGCGCCACCATGGTTTCGAGAGATGCCTTGTTGGTTTGCGCCAGCATGAAACCGCTGATGCTCTTCTTGGCGACTTCGAGCCCTTGCTCCATGGAAATCAGGTCGCTCTGAAAAGGCTCATAGGCCTCGCTGTAGATCTCCATCCACACGGGGCGCATCACCAGCATGGTCAGGCACAGGGCAATGCCGATCAAAATCTGGTTGGGCGGGCTTTGCTGCAAGCCCAGCGCCTGGCGCAAGATGGCCAGCACGATGATGAAGCGGGTAAAGCTGGTCATCATCATGAGCATGGCGGGCAGAAAGCCGAGCAGGGTCATCATGATCAGGATCTGCAGCTTGATGCTCAGTACCTGACCAGTTTCGCTGTCATTGAGGCTGAACAGCGAAATGTCACCGCTGGCGGCCACGGCGGGCATCGGGACCAACACCACGAGCAGCAACAGGCAGCCCTGAGCGAACTGCTTTAGGCGACTCATCCGCTCAGATCGCTGAGGTTTGAGCCACATAACTCAACGATCTTCATGCCATAGTTGCCATTGACCACCACCACTTCAGCCTTGGCAAAGAGGGCACCGTTAACCTTCACATCCAGCGGCGCGCCCGCGAGTTTGTCGAGGGCGATCACGCTACTGATGTCCACGTCCATTAACTCGCGCAACGTGATATCGGTAGAGGCCACTTCGAGTGTCACGTTGACCGGGATCTTGCCGAAAAACTTCAAGTCCTGCTGAGGCAGTGGCTCACGGGCAGGCGGGGCGGGCAGGGAAGGCTCGGGCTCGAGATCAAGCTGAGCATCATCGAGCAAGTTGTCCAGTTCGGTATCGCTAAGGGAGCTGTTCATGGGCTTTTGACACTGTCCAGAGAAGTTAAATACAAGGCCCCGTCATCTTCGGCGAGGGTTGCGTGGAACAACTTTTGCTGCTTGATGTGCACTTCGCAGCGCTCCAGCAAGCGCACCATCACAATGTCATCGACGCCCAGCGCCAGCACACTGACCAAGGGCATTTGCATGCGCGCCAGTACGCAGTCCAGGCGCACCGGCAATTGGCTGATCCGCTGCTCGTCGGGGTGCGCCATGGCGGTCGGCGCAGGTTCGCTCAGATGGCGTGTCAGCTCGTCAACGGCGTGGGTATCGAGAAACAGGTAGACCGAAGCGTCAGCGCCCGCTTGCAGGCTGCCGAACACAAACTCGACGCAATAGCCCCAGTGAATTTCTTCATACGTACTGATCGCGTCGTCAATGTGCTTCAGGGGTGTACCCCCGGTGAGCATCCGCGCGCATATCCGGCAAAGGTCGATGCCCATTCTTGCGAGCAGGCGGGTTTCCGACGCACTGACCGGCGGGTCATTCTGGCTGGTCGGGCTAATACCGCCGTAATAACTTTCAAGTAACTCCGCTATTAGAGGGCGATCAATACTGAAGCCTAACGTGCCGATTTCGGTGTGATAGCGACAATCGGGCGCCTGCGTAAAGTGTTCGTGAATACGCACGTGCTGCAAGTCGCTATTGATTCGGTACTGGCTCAGGAAGTAATCAGGAAGAGCACGGGCATATTTACCGGTGATGCCTTTTATATAGTCAGGCACTTTGTGGTGATGCCGTCCCAGTTTCTCAGGCTTTAAAAACGTGAGCGCTTCAGCGGGCACCGAATGGTGAACTTTAGTGTGGGGCGTCATGGTGATTGCAACATTCTCTGGTTACCGCCTGGAGGGGCACTGAATGGGGCAAACGCTAAGGTTTATGCGCGCTGCTGGCTAATCAAAAACTATCAAAAGGGCCAGTTGACAAGGGTTTGATACGTTCGACGAAGATTTGATGATTCATGATTATTCAGCGCGGGGGCGCAGGGGTAATGTTCGCCAGCGTCGTCGCTGTAAATCACTCACCTACATACTTAGTGCGGTGCAGCGCAATAAAAGTGTCATGAATCTGCCTTCGGGCATGTCTGTCAACCGCCTGAGGCAAGGCGATTTATAGAGCGGGTATTTGCGGTGAGATCAGTCAATAGTGTGTTGAGTTATTCCAGTGTTGGGCACTCTAAAACAGCGGCGAAGTCGTCGGCTGTCATTGTTGTCGGGCGCCCGGAGTGCCGTGGCTATTCAAAACTGGTTGATTGTTTGACACAGCAACAGCGAACGGTTGAGTGCCATGAAAGTTGTGCGCAACTTGGGCCGTCTTCTCTCGCAGCTGCCACGTTAGTGTTTATTGTGGTCAGCGGTTATAACCCGCAGTTATTGCACACCGATGTGGTTCATTTGATTCGTCGCGCCGCGCATATCAGTGTGATTCCTGTTGTCGAATACGCCGAGCAGGACAGGGCGGCGGCCTTGATGGACAGCGGCTGCGTCGATTACCTGTTAGCCCCGTTCTGCACGTCTCAAATAAAAGCCTTGCTGGAGCGTCAAGCCGCGTCGGCCAGTGTGCAGGACACTTTTATCTCCTGTTCCACGGCCAGTCGACGCCTGCTGGCAATGGCCCAGCGGCTGGCAGGTACGCGAGCGCCGATCCTGATCACGGGCGAAACGGGCACCGGAAAAGAGATGTTGGCGCGTTATATCCATCAGTTCTCTTCAACGGAGAGTACGCCTTTTGTGGCCGTCAATTGCGCCGCCATCCCCGAGCAAATGCTCGAATCATTGTTGTTTGGTCACGAGCGCGGAGCCTTTACCGGGGCTGTCAGCGTGCAGCCGGGCAAGTTCGAAATGGCTAATGGCGGTACGTTGCTGCTGGATGAAATCGGTGAGTTGCCGCTGGGTTTGCAAGCCAAATTGCTGCGCGTGCTCCAGGAACAGCGTGTCGAACGACTCGGTGGGCAAAAAGAAATCACCCTGGATGTACGCATCATTGCCGCCACCAACCGCGATCTGAGCGGCGAAGTGAGCGCGGGTCGGTTTCGTGCCGACCTGATGTTCCGCCTTGATGTGCTGCCCTTGCACATCACCCCGTTGCGTGAGCGCAAAGAAGACATTTTGGCCTTGGCCAGACGCTTTATTGGTCAGTACGCACCGCAGGAACATCGCGATGACCTGCTCACGGACGAGGCCTGTCAGGTGCTCTTGCAACACGACTGGCCGGGCAATGTGCGTGAGTTGGAAAACACGTTGCAACGTGCCTTGGTGTTGCGCAAAGGACTCTTCATTCAACCCCGCGACCTGGGGCTTTGCAGTCTCCAGCAAGACACCGTTGCCGTTCTGCCCGACAGCAACTTGCCCCACGGCAAAGCCGCGTTGCGTGCTACCGGTAAATGGGCTGAGTACCAACATGTGCTGGATGCCATTCGCAAGTGCGACGGCCACAAAAGCAAGGCTGCGCAGAGCCTTGGCATGACCCCGCGAGCCCTGCGTTATCGTCTGAGCGCCATGCGCGATCAGGGCGTACCGATGCCGGTTTGAGCCTGTTCATTAAATGTAACTCCCCTTGGCCATAGCGATGGAGACTTTCCTCATGACCTCAATCCAGAGTGTCCAGCAACAGATGTTGGGCCAGATGGAGCAGGCCACAAGCCTGCTGCAAAACCCCGTCATCCAACCGTCAGCCCTGTTTGATCAAGGCGCAGAAGCAGGCATTGGCCTGGCCTTCGATCAGGCGCTTAAAGCGGTCGACGCCCAGCAGCATGTGGCGAGCAAGGCGATGGCCGCGGTGGACAGCGGGCAGAGCGACAACCTCGCGGGCGCGATGATTGAAAGCCAGAAAGCGAGCGTAGCGTTCAGCGCGTTGTTGCAAGTGCGCAATAAATTGACCACGGCATTTGATGACGTGATGAGAATGCCGGTGTAACGACAATGAGTGCTGCTGACGTGCTGCAAACAATCAACGAAAAATTCAGGGCGCTGCTCGCCGGGTTCAAACTTGACCCGCGGGTTGCGTTGGGTTTGATGGCGGGTGTCGCGGCGCTGCTGGCGATCAGCGCGGTGATGTACCTGTGGCGCGATCAGGGTTCACTGCGCCCGCTCTATGGTGCTGGCGAAGCCTATCCTGCGGCACAGGTGATGCAGGTGCTGGATGCTGATCAAATCGCTTACCAGCTACACCCGCAAAGCGGCCAGATTCTGGTCCGCGACAGTGACCTTGCACGTGCACGCATGTTGCTCAGTGCCAAGGGTGTGCAGGTGGCGGTGCCGGTCGGTTACGGCCTGTTCGATAAGGACGAGCCTCTGGGCACCAGCCAGTTTGTGCAGGATGTGCGGCTCAAGCGCAGCCTGGAAGGCGAGCTGGCTCGCACCATCATGAGCCTCAAGGGGATTGATAGCGCGCGTGTTCACCTGGCGTTGCAAGAGAGCAATTCATTCGTCATCAGTCATCGTGAGCCTGCCAAGGCCTCGGTGATGGTACAGATGAACGCGGGCGCCAAACTCGGCCCTGAACAGGTGGGTGCGATTGCCCGGCTGGTGGCCAACAGCGTCCCCAGGCTTGAAGTCGCAGACGTCAGTGTGGTTGACCAGTACGGCACTCTGTTGTCCCGTGGTCTCACGGAGGGCGATACCGGGCCGCAGCAGAGCCGCCAGCAGGTCGAAGACTATCAGCAGCGGGTCACGGGCAATGCCGAACAGGTGCTGGCGCCTATTTTAGGCAATGGCAACTATCGGATCAGCGTGGCCGCCGACATTGACTTCAGCCATAAAGAAGAAACCCTTCAGGCGTTCGGTCCCACTCCGCACCTGCGCAACGAAGAGCTGCGCGATGAAAGCGTGCTCGACCAGCTGGCGCTGGGCGTGCCGGGATCGCTCAGTAATCGCCCGGTGCCGCCTTCCGGGGGCGCCGCACCTGCGGTCGGCACACCGCCGGCGACTGCCGACAAAGGCACCACCTCGCTGCGCAAGGAGTCGAACCGCAAGCTGGATTACGACCAGAGCGTCACCCACGTCAAACACTCACCCTTCAACGTGCGCAGCCAAAGCATTGCCGTGGTGCTCAATGGCAGCAGTGAAGCAGATGGCGGCTGGCCGCCTGCTGCCCGCACAGAACTGGAGGCGATGTTAAAAAGTGCGGTGGGTTTCAATGCCGCTCGCGGCGATGTCCTGACCTTGAGTGTGTTCCCTTTTGCGGCGTCGGACTTGTCTGTTGCTCCCCCCGTCTGGTGGCAGCAGGAGACGTTCCTTGAACTCGTCAAACTGGGCGTGATCGCGCTTGTCAGTCTATTGCTGCTGTTGCTGGTGGTGCGTCCGGCACTGTCGCGCTTGATGGGGCGCACGCAGGCGCAAAACGTGCTGGCTCATGACCCGCTCAAGGTGGGCAACGAGAGCGATCACCGGGCATTGCCCCCAAGCCTGGCTGCCCAGAATAGATCCGGCATGCTGGGCGAGCTGAACCCGCTGTCCGAAATTCAACTGCCAGCGGCAGGGTCGGGGCTTGAGCTACAGGTCGAACACTTGCAGATGCTGGCTGAAAATGACCCCGAACGCGTGTCGGAAGTGATCAAACAATGGATAGGTCGCAATGAAAGCAGTTTCCCCTCAGCCAACTGACGTCATGCAGGAACTGCGCGCACGTACGGTGCAGAACCGCAGCATGAGCTCACTCGAACAAGCGGCCATTCTCATGCTGAGCATGGGTGACGGCGTGTGTGCGGGGGTGCTCAAGCATTTTTCCCGCGAAGAAATTGTGATTATCAGCCAGGCGATGGCGCGCCTCAGTAATGTCAAACAACCGATGGTATCGGAAGTCATCTGTCGTTTTTTCGATGACTACAAAGAGCAAAGCAGCATCAAGGGTGCCTCGCGCAGCTACCTGTCGGGCATGCTCGGTAAAGCCTTGGGCAGTGACATCACCCGCAGCCTGCTTGACAGCATCTATGGCGAAGAAATACGCGCAAAAATGGTCAAGCTGGAATGGGTTGACCCCAAACAGTTCGCCACCCTGATCGCCAATGAACATGCGCAAATGCAGGCCGTTTTCCTGGCCTTTTTGCCGCCGGGCATGGCCAGCGAAGTGCTTGAACACATGCCGGACTGGCGCCGCGACGAGCTGTTGTATCGCATCGCCAACCTCAGCGAAATCAACAGCGATGTGATCAAGGAGCTGGAGCAACTGATCGAACGGAGCCTGTCGGTGCTGTCCACGCAAGGCTCCCAGGTGCGCGGGGTCAAGCAGGCGGCCGACATCCTTAACCGTTACAAGGGCGACCGAGAGCAGATGTTTGAACTGCTGCGTGCTCAGGACACGACGTTGGTGGAGCGCATTGAAGATGAAATGTATGACTTCTTCATTCTCTCTCGGCAAAACCAGGACGTGCTGCAAACCTTGCTCGAGGCCATCCCGTTAAGCGAATGGGTCGTAGCGCTCAAGGGGGCAGAGCCGGCCTTGGTCAAGGCGATACAAGGCGCGATGCCGCGCCGCCAGATGCAGCAGATGGAAGCCCAGAACCGCAGGCAGGGGCCGGTGCCCCGCAGCCGCGTTGAGCAAGTGCGCAAAGAGATCATGGCGATCGTCCGTGAAATGGCGACTGAAGGCGGTTTGCCTGTGCAGTTATTCCGTGAGCAAACGGTTGAGTGAGGGGTATCGCGTGTCGATCAAAGTGGTAAAAGGCGCCAGCGTTGAGTGGCGGCCGTATCGATTTTCGCCTTTGCCTGACCTTGAGGCGCAAGCGCTGATCAATGACCCGATTGCGTTTCAGCGTGCCATCGCCGAGGGTTTTCAGGAAGGCAATGAAAAAGGCTACCTGGAAGGTCTGGCCCAAGGTCGCGAGTCAGGCCATCAGCAGGGTTTCACCGCGGGCCATGAAGAGGGGCTCAAGCAAGGGTTGGCTCAAGGACAGCGAGATGGCCGTCTGGCGTTCGATCAAGCCAGTGCGCCGCTGCAAGCGACCAATAACCTGTTGCGTACCTTCATGGCCGAGTTCGAGCTCAAACGCCGTGAAGAATTGCTGGCGCTGGTGAAGAAGGTCAGTGAGCAGGTAATCCGTTGTGAGTTGACCTTGAGCCCCATGCAACTGCTGACCTTGGCCGAAGAGGCGTTGTCAGGCATGGCGCTGGAATCTGAAGACGTGCACATCCAGTTGCACCCGCAAGAGTTTGCCCGCATCAAGGATTTGGCGCCTGATCGCGCCGCCGCCTGGCGTCTGGTGGCCGATGACACCTTGGCCCTGGGCGAGTGCCGCATCGTCACCCCTCAAGCGGAGGTCGATGTGGGTTGCCAGCAACGCCTGGATGCGTGCGTTACAACCCTCAGCGAGCACCTGCACCTGATAGAGGAATGACCGTGCTCAAACGGTTCAAGCTGGACGAGGCGTTACGCTCACTGGACGCTGTGCAACTGGCCAAAGTCAGCGGCAGGCTGGTACGCATGTCGGGCATGCTGCTCGAAAGCATCGGCTGCCAGCGGGTGACGGGGCAGCGCTGCTACATCGAACAGGCCGATGGCAGCCTGCTGGATGCGCAAGTGGTGGGCTTCAACCGTGACATTACCTACTTGATGCCCTTCAAAAAGCCCTTGGGCTTGAGTTCCAGTTCGCGCGTGTTCCCGGCCCGCGATGATGCCGCCTTGCAGATTGATGAGTCCTGGCTGGGCCGGGTCCTCAACGGACTGGGCGAGCCGATCGATGAGGGGGGCAAGCTGAGCGGGCGAGATACCCTGACCACCGAACTGCCCAAGGTCAGTCCGCTCAAGCGCCAGCCGGTCACCGAGCCGTTGGACGTGGGCGTGCGCGCCATCAACGCTTTGCTGACACTGGGCAAAGGGCAGCGTGTAGGGTTGTTTGCCGGTAGCGGTGTGGGCAAGAGCGTACTGCTGGGCATGATCACCCGCCAGACCAAAGCCGATGTAGTGGTGGTCGGGTTGATTGGTGAGCGGGGGCGGGAAGTACAGGAGTTTATTCAGCATTCGCTTGGCCCTGAAGGGTTGCGCAAGGCCGTAGTGGTGGTGGCTCCGGCCAACGAGTCACCGCTCATGCGCCTCAAGGCCGCCGAGTTGTGCCACAGCATTGCGGCTTACTTTCGCGATCAGGGGCATGACGTGCTGTTGCTGGTGGACTCCCTGACACGCTATGCCATGGCTCAGCGCGAAATTGCCCTGGCACTTGGCGAGCCCCCAGCGACCAAAGGCTACCCGCCTTCAGTGTTCGGAATGCTGCCCGAACTGGTTGAAAGCGCAGGCAATGGCGAGCGCGCAACGGGCAGCTTGAGTGCGCTCTACACCGTGCTGGCCGAAGGCGATGATCATCAAGACCCGATAGTCGACTGTGCCCGGGCCATCCTCGACGGTCATATTGTGTTGTCGCGCAAGCTGGCCGATGTCGGTCACTACCCGGCCATTGATATAGCGGCTTCGGTGAGCCGCTGCATGAGCCAGATCACTGACCGAAAACACCTCAACGCCGCCCGCCAGTTCAAGGAATACGCCAGCCTGTATGACGGCATCAGGGAATTGATTCCGTTGGGCGGCTACACACCGGGAATGGACCCCAGCACGGATCGAGCGGTGAAACTGGCACCCAACCTTGAGCGTTTCTTGCGTCAGGACGTCGGCGCCAGCGCCGAATTGAAAGCCTGCATCGAAACGCTGCAAATCATTGTCAGGTAAGGCATAGGCAGAGGAGTGCGCAAGGCATGAAAGACCGCATCAGAGTGCTTAACCGGCTGGCCGGGCTGCGAGCCCTGCAAGTGCGTCAGGTGATGGGCCGGGTGACGTATCAACAAAATCTCTGCCAGCGTTATCGCAACAATATTGCCGCGCTGACCCGTCTGTGCGACGTCAACAGTTCTACCAGCACGCCCTTGCAGCGCCATAACGTGCAGCAATACAAAGCGACTTTGCACGCCATGAATAACTTGCAGGTGCGCGAGTTGAAACTGGCTGAGCAAACCCTTGATCGCATACAGCAAGAACTCTTTGCCGTGATGCGCCAGGAGAAGGTGCTGGTGCAGGTTATCGATGAAAAAATGCGTGTTTGGCAGGCATCGTTGGCCCTTCAAGAGCAGAAGATACAGGACGGTCTGGCCAGTCAGGCGTGGTGGAGGAACGCGGTAGATGTTGGACGCTGCGACACTCCCGGTGCCTGAGTCAGATTGCTATCGGCTTTTGATCTGCTTTTGCTTTTGATCTGCCGCCCCATCGGGAGGCCGAGTGGTGGTTCTGCGCAGTGGGTCGACCGGCATGGATGCCGGGAGAGCCGTGTTGGGCCATGGATGGCCCGTCACGGCGTGCCCACGGAGCGGGGCCGGAGTGAGGGACACCTGAGTGAAGCGAGGGCCGTACGCGGGGGCGGAAGCATTTTGGTTACTTTGTTATGGTCCGACACTCGGCTTTTGCAAAGTGACACGCCGTAAGGACGTAACCCGCAGAGAGCCGTGAGACATGAAATGGATATGTACGCGGTTTTTATAACGGGAGTACTGAGTACATATCCATTGGATGTGTTAATTATTTCTACGGGTTCCGCCCTTACGGCGGCTCACTTTTGTCAAACAGCCACAAAAGTAAGCAAAAAGGCCTTGCCCCTACGTACGGCTTTCGCTGCGCTCAAGTTCCCTCGCTCCGGTTCCGCTCCGTGGGCACGCCGTGACGGGCCATCCATGGCCCAACACGGCTCTCCCGGCATCCATGCCGGTCGACCCACTACGCAGAACCTCTACTCGGCCTCCCGACGGGGCGATAGATCAAGATCAAAATCAAAAGCAAGGCAAGAGCAAGGCTAGAGCAAGAGCAAGAGCAAGAGCACTGCACTTGCACCTGCGTTATGCCGTTATGCCAATACGGCGTCTACCGCCCGTTCTGGCGCTTTCAAACTGCTGGCTTGCAACAATTCCCGCGTATAGGGATGTTGCGGATCGGCAAAGATCGAATGCGCATCCCCTTGCTCCACCACTTTGCCATCCTTGATCACAATCATGTCGTGCGCCAGTGCATGCACCACGGCCAGGTCATGGCTGATAAACAGGTACGTCAGGCCATGCCGGGCTTGCAGGTCTCGCAGCAGGTCAACCACTTGTTTCTGTACCGTGCGGTCAAGCGCCGAGGTGGGTTCGTCCAGCAAGATCAACGCCGGTTCCATGATCAACGCACGGGCGATTGAGATCCGTTGGCGCTGGCCTCCGGAAAATTCGTGGGGGTAGCGATGGCGACTCTCCGGGTCGAGCCCCACTTCCTGCAAGACACGAATCACCGCCGCCTCGCGTTCTTGCACGGTGCCTATACCGTGGGCCAGTAATCCCTCACTGATGATTTGCTGCACAGACATGCGCGGGCTGAGGCTGCCGAACGGGTCTTGAAAGACCACCTGCATTTGCCTGCGCAAAGGGCGCAGCAGGTTCTGGTTGAGCAGGTTCAGGTGTTTGTTGGCGAAGCGAATGTCGCCCTCGCTGTCCACCAGCCGCAATATCGCTTGACCCAAGGTGGATTTGCCTGAGCCAGACTCCCCGACGATGCCAAGGGTGCGGCCTTTTTTTAGTTCAAAACTGACCCCGTCTACCGCTTTGATGTACTGCCGCTCACGGCTGAACAAAGGCTTGGGCAACGGGAACCAGACTTTGAGGTTGTCGACTTCCAGCAGGTTATGCCGGTATTCGCTGTTGACCGGATGACCGCTGGGTTCGGCTTCGATGAGCATGCGGCTGTAGGGGTGCTTTGGCTCTCGGAACAAATTCTGGCAACTGGCTTGCTCGACAATTTCGCCGCCACGCATCACGCACACGCGCTGGGCGATTTTACGCACTAGATTAAGGTCATGGCTGATCAGCAGTAACGACATGCCCAAACGCTGTTGCAGGTCGATCAACAGTTCAAGAATTTTCTGTTGCACGGTCACGTCCAGCGCCGTGGTCGGTTCGTCGGCGATTAACAGTTCCGGCTCGTTAGCCAGCGCCATGGCAATCATCACCCGTTGTCGCTGCCCGCCGGACAGTTGATGCGGGTAGGCGTTGAGGCGTTGTTGCGGGTCTCGTATGCCGACCAGTTCCAGCAGTTCAAGTGTGCGGGCGCGAGCAGCGCGGTTTTTCAACCCTTTGTGGGTGATGAGAATTTCGCTGATCTGTTTTTGCACGGTGTGCAGCGGGTTGAGCGAGGTCATCGGTTCTTGAAAAATCATCGCGATCCGGTTGCCGCGCAAGCTGCGCAATTGGCTGTCGCTGGCCGTCACCAGATCCATTGCGTCATAGCGGATGCTGCCTTGGGTCTGCACGTCCTTGCCGGGCAGCAGGCGCAGGATTGAGTGCGCGGTCACTGACTTGCCGGAACCCGACTCGCCCACCAGCGCCAGGCACTCGCCGCGACGGATGTCGAGGTTGATGCCGTGAACCACTTCCTTGCCGCCAAAACCAACCCGCAGGTCGCGTATTTCAATCAGGTTTTCGCTCATTTCAGTGCTCATTATTCAAGTCCGGGGGTCGAAGGCATCGCGGCAGGCTTCGCCGATAAATACCAGAAGCGACAGGATCAATGCCAACGCACAAAACGCGGTAAGACCCAACCAGGGCGCTTGCAGGTTGCGCTTGGCCTGACCGATCAGTTCGCCCAGCGAGGCGGTACCCGGTGGCATGCCGAAACCCAGGAAGTCCAGGGCGGTGAGGGTGGCGATGGCGCCAGTCAGAATAAAGGGCAGGTAGGTCAGGGTGGAGGTCATGGCGTTGGGCAGAATGTGTCGGCGCATCAGTGCACCGTCGGTCAAGCCCAGGGCCCGCGCTGCTTTGACGTATTCCAGACTGCGGCCACGCAAGAATTCAGCGCGCACCACGTCCACCAGCGCCAGCCAGCTGAAAAGCGCCATGATCCCCAGCAACCACCAGAAACTCGGCGCGACAAAGCCTGACAGGATGATCAGCAGGTACAGCACCGGCAAACCGGCCCAGATTTCCTGCACCCGTTGCCCAAACAGGTCGACCAGCCCACCGTAGAAACCTTGAAGCGCGCCAGCAGTAATGCCCACCAAGGCGCTGATGGCGGTCAGGATCAAGGCAAACAGGATGGAAATGCGCGCACCGAATATCACCCGGGCCAGCACGTCCCTGGCCTGATCGTCGGTCCCCAGCCAGTTACTGGCGCTGGGCGGGCTGGGCGCGGGTTGCGTGAGGTCGTAGTTGACGGTGTCGTAGCTGAACGGGATGGGGGCGAAGAGCATCCAGCCGCCCTGCTCGGTAATCAGCTTACGCACGTACTCGCTGCTGTAGTCGGGCTCAAAGGGAAGCTCGCCGCCAAAGTCGGTTTCGACGTAGTTAGAAATGAGCGGGAAGTACCAGTGGTGTTTGTAGTGAACCACCAGCGGTTTGTCATTGGCGATCAGTTCGCCGCCCAGGCACACCACAAACAATGCCACGAAGATCCATAACGACCACCAGCCGCGGCGGTTGGCCTTGAAGTGGTTGAGGCGGCGTCGGCCCAGAGGAGAGAGGGTAAACATCAGGCAGTCCTCGCCGAGAAATCAATACGGGGATCGAGCAGCGTGTAGCACAGGTCGCCAATCAGCTTGATCAACAGACCGAACAGGGTGAACAGAAACAGGGTACCGAACACCACCGGGTAGTCACGTGACACGGCGGCTTCGTAGCTCATGCGGCCAATACCGTCGAGGTTGAAGATGGTTTCGATCAGCAAGGAACCGGCAAAGAACACTTCAATCAGGGCCTGGGGTATCCCAGCGACTACCAGCAGCATGGCGTTGCGCATCACGTGGCCGTACAGCACACGGCGTTCGGTCAGGCCCTTGGCTCGGGCAGTGACCACGTATTGGCGGCTGATTTCGTTGAGGAAGCTGTTTTTGGTGAGGATGGTCAGCGTGGCAAACCCACCAATCACCAGCGCTGAAACGGGCAGCACCATGTGCCACAGGTAGTCGCCAATCTTGCCGAAAAAACTCAGGCTGTCGAAGTTTTCGGAGACCATGCCCTGCACCGGAAACCAACTGACGTAACTGCCGCCTGCAAACACCACGATCAGCAAAATGGCAAACAGGAACGCTGGCATGGCGTAGCCGATGATAATCGCGGTGCTGGTCCAGACATCGAACGCACTGCCGTTGTGGATGGCTTTGCGGATGCCCAGAGGGATTGAAATCAGGTAGGTGATCAGGGTGGCCCATAATCCCAGCGAGATGGACACCGGCAACTTTTGCAGGATCAGGTCGGTGACCTTGGCACCGCGAAAGAAGCTGGTGCCGAAGTCCAGTTGCGCGTAGTTCTTGAGCATCAGCCATAGACGCTTATGCATGGGTTTGTCGAAGCCGTAGTGCTTGGTGATTTCTTCAATCAATGCCGGGTCAAGGCCACGGCTGCTGCGGCTGACGCCGCTGCTGCTGCTGGCACCCATGTCGCGAGAGCCACCGCCCGCCGTGGCGCCGCTAAAGCCCTGCAAACGCGCAATGGCTTGTTCCACCGGGCCGCCGGGCGCGGCCTGCACGATCAGAAAGTTGACCACCAGAATGCACAGCAAGGTGGGGATGATCAGCAGTAAACGTCGACTGATGTAATGCAGCATGTCAATGAGCCTCCAACGTTGCACCGCTCACCGCGGCGTTGGTTTGCGCGGTTTTGCTGACTTCCCACCAGGTGTCCAGTCCCTCATCGAACTTGGGGCCAGAGGGCGGCATGCCGAAACGGTTCTGGTAAACGGTCGGGGTGCCGACCGAGTAGTAATTGGGAATCATGTAGTAGCCCCATTGCAGGACGCGGTCGAGGGCCCGCGCGTAATGCACCATGTCATCACGGCTGTTGGCCTGCACCAGCCCGTCAATCAGGCTGTCCACCGCCGGGTCGCGCAATACAAAGGCGTTGGAGGCACCCACTTGGGTGGCGCTGCGCGAGCCGTACATGTCATACATTTCACGCCCCGGCGAGACGATAGGCTGACCGTTGCGAGGGAAGCCGACCACGATCATGTCGTAGTCGCGGGCGTTAAGGCGGTTGATGTATTGGGCCGAGTCGATCTTGCGGATGTCCATCGTGATGCCGATCTGGGACAAGGTGCGCTTATACGGCAGGATCATGCGGTCAAAGCCGCCCTGACCGTCGAGGAAGGTGAAGCGCAGTGGCTCGCCCTGTGCGTTGATCAGCGTGTTGTTATGGGCCGTCCAGCCGGCTTCTTTGAGCAGGGCCAGCGCTTGCAGCTGTTTGTCACGGATATAGCCGCTGCCATCGGTTTTGGGCGCGGCATAGACTTGGGTGAAAACTTCATCCGGGACTTTGCCGCGCAACGGTTCGAGGATCTGCAATTCACGGGCATCGGGCAGGGCGGTGGCGGCCATTTCGCTCTTCGGCCAGTAGCTCTGCTGGCGCACATAAAAATTGCGCATCATCTGTTTGTTGGTCCACTCGAAATCCCACAGCAGGCTGAGCGCCTGGCGCACTCGGCGGTCCTGGAAAAAAGGATTTTGCAAATTAAAGGCGAAGCCTTGAGCTGCACCCGGTTTATCTTTGGCAAAGATGCCTTTTTGCAGGCGACCATCTTTTAGCGAGGGGCTTTCATAGCCGATGCTGAAACCGGTGGCCGAGAATTCGCGGTTGTAATCAAAGGCACCGGCCTTGAGCAGTTCGCGGGCCACGTCGGTGTCGGAGTAGAAATTCACGCTCAGGCGGTCAAAGTTGTACAGGCCCTTGCTCACCGGCAAGTCTTTGCCCCACCAGTTTTTGTTGCGTTCAAAGGTGATGCTGCGCCCCGGATCGACCCGTGACACGGCATACGGGCCACTGCCCAGCGGCGCCTCAAAGCCGCCGCCATTACTGAAGTCACGGCTCTGCCACCAGTGTTGCGGCAGAATTCGCATGCTCGCAAGGTCCAGCGCCAATGTACGGTTTTGGTCGCTCTTGAAGTCGAAGCGCACTTGCAACGGGCCTTCAATGACCACGTCTTTGACCTCGCCATAGAGCATGCGATAGCTCAGGCTGCCTTTGGTCATGAGGGTGTTGTAGGTAAAAGCGACGTCTTGCGCGGTGATGGGGGTGTCGTCGGCAAAACGGGCGTTGGGGTTTAGGTAAAAACGCACCCAGAGGCCGTCAGGATCGCGCTCCATCGTTTGCGCCACCAACCCGTAGACGGTGTAAGGCTCATCCAGTGAGCGGAACGCCAGAGGCGAATACACCCACTGATCGATCCCCGCGACACCGGTACCTTGATCCACATAAGGGCTGATGTAGTTGTATTGGCCGATTTCCATGGACGAACGAGTCAATGAGCCGCCTTTGGGCGCTTGTGGATTGACGTAGTCGAAGTGCTGGAAATTGGCTGGATATTTGGGCGCTTCGCCATAGACCGTCATGGCCTGGCTGGGCGCAGCATTAGCGCTCAGGCACACGCATGACAGCACGGGTACCCACAGAGAGCGGAGCAGGGGCAGGAAAAATGCAGACATCATGGGGCTTCCTTGTACCGCGTGTTGAACCGTTGACTGCCTGGAAAAATCCCCGCCGCAGTGCGCGTTAAACAGCGGCAGGGTCGCGATTTCGCAGTTAAACCGGTGCTGGCAGGAGTGTGCCAGCACCGGTGCTCACTCAGAAATGGTAAGTGGCACGGGCGAAGAAAGTACGGCCCATTGGATCGGCATAACGTGGATCGTATCCGGTCTGGAAGTTGTAGGTTTGATTGGTGAACGGCGGGTTGCGGTCAAACATGTTTTTGATCCCCACGTCCAGGTCCACGGTTTTGTCGAACGTGTAACCGCCCGAGATGTCCCACAGCGTGTAAGACGCTACACGGGAGTGAGTCTCGGTGTCGTAGTCGTCATAACCGCTGGTGAAGCGGTTGACCAACGAGGCACGGTACGCGCCCAGGTTCCAGGTACCGCTCAGTACGTGCTTCCAGCGTGAAATTACGCCCGTGCCTTCAAACGCATCGGCGCGGTCGGTGTACGAACCACCAATGGTGGTCTGGTAGTCGTAGCGCGAGACATACGTGCCCTGCAGGCCCAAGCCGAACTGGCCGTAAGGGGTGTTGGGGAATTTGTAGTCCATTGACACGTCGACACCGCTGGTTTTAACCGCACCCAGGTTGGACAGGCCGGTCTGCACGTAGGCCAGCGAACCATCGGCGTTGCGCACAAAGCGGTCGGCGTACGCACCTGCCTCGTCGAATACGGTGGACTCAGGGAACTCCTCAATCTGGTTGGCGATATGAATCCACCAGAAATCAAGCCCCACCGACAGGTTGCGCACAGGCTGATAGACAAAGCCTACGGTCACGTTACGGGCTTTTTCGGGTGACAGTTGGGTGTTGCCGCCTGTGCGGTTGAGAAATTGCTGGCCGCAGTCGCGTCCGGCGTTGCCGCCGGGCTGTACGACACCGCCTGCGCACAGTACCGGGTCGTTGTAGCTGCCTTGGGTGTAAGTGGTGTAGGGCGTGTTGTACAGCTCGTAGAGTGACGGTGCGCGAAACCCTTCACTGTAGGCGCCGCGCACCACCAGCTCCTTAACAGGCTGATAGCGGAACGAGTATTTCGGGTTGGTGGTACTGCCGAAGTCGCTGTATTTGTCGTGGCGCACGGCGGCAGACAGTTCGAGGCTGTCGAGCACTGGCACGTTCAGTTCGGTGTAGACCGCCTTGACGGTGCGATCGCCCTGAACACTGGCGTCCGAGGTGACGCCCAGGCTGCCGACGTCGTCGAGAAAAGGCTCGTAGTTCTGGTGGAACTTCTCCTGACGGAATTCGCCACCGATGGCCAGGCCTGAAGGCCCTGCGCCGAACCAGTCGCCGATTTCACGGCTCATGCGCCCGTCCAGGCCCGTCACTCGGCCCACGGAAGAGGAGTACTGGCCGTGGTAACGGCTGGAATCGATCAACGCCTGCCCGGCAGCCGTTTGCGGGCCGAACGGGTTGATGATGCCGTCAGCGATGCCGTCGATCATGGCGGCGTCACTGATATAGCCGTTGGAGAGGCTGGAAACGACTTTGTTCTGGTTATAAGACGCGCCGACGTTGTAATCCCAACCCTTGGCCACACCGTCGAAGCTCAGCACCAGACGCTGGCTGGTGTTCTGGTCTTTGGATTGGCGGGCGCCGGCAGCGGTTTCGCGCCAGTTCAGATCAATCGGTTGGGTCGGATCGAAACCGGGGATGGTAGAGCCGGGGGTCACACCATTGCCGGGGTAGTAGGGCGATGTCGGGTCCATGGTCAATCCGGTCAGGGGCGCAGGGCCGACTGACGTGGCATTGTTGTTGCGCGCAAAGAAGTACTCGAGGTTGACGTTGTCTTTGTCGGTAATTTTGCCGGTGGCTCGACCAAAGAATGAGGTTTTTTCGGTCTCGGGAATCAAGTCGATGTAGTCCCGCGTGCTGAAGCGGCACACGCCTTGACGCGACACCAGGCCCGGCCCGTCGCAGTTGCTGCCCGCCAGTGGATTGGTGTTGACGCCGTTCTGGCCGTAGTTGGCCGGGAACGCAGTGCCGGAGGTTCCGTCCAGGCCACGGCCGGGGTCATAGGCGCTGGTAAAGGTGCGGTCCTTGGCCCGCAAGCTGTCCTGCTTGTTGTAACCCACCACGCCCATGATGTTGAAGCGGTCTTTCTCCAGGTCGCCATAACCCCAGCTGGCGTTGAGGTCGTGGCTGCTGCCACCCCCGCTGGCGTCCGCACCTTCACCGCCCAGCGACAGCGTACCGTCAGTCATCGATTTTTTTGTGATGAAGTTGATCACGCCGCCAATGGCGTCGGTGCCATACAGTGCCGAGGCGCCGTCGCGCAGCACTTCGACGCGGTCAATGGCCGCGAAGGGGATGGTGTTCAAGTCAACCGCTGAACCGTCGATGGCGTTGTTGCCCAGTCGCCGCCCGTTAAGCAGGACCAGGGTTTTGTTGGCCCCGATGCCGCGCATGTCGGCAAAACTGGCGCCGCCGGTTGAGCTGCCTACCGAGCTGGCGGCGTTTTGCAGGCTTTGGTTACCGGTGACGCGCTGCATGATTTCGGCGGTGGTGGTCACACCTTCATTGCGCAATTGCTCGACGCGCAGAATGGTGATGGGCACCGCGGTCTCGGCATCAACCCGGCGAATGGCCGAGCCAGTCACTTCGACGCGATCCAGTTGCGTGGTAACAGGTGCGGCAACCGCGTCTGCGCTCACGGCGACGGCGCTGGATGAGCCCTCAGCGTCTGTGGCTTCCGCAGCCTGTAACTGACCTGCGCTTATCCCCAGCGCCATGACGTACAGAGGCACGAATCGATGCCGTTGCAAGCTGGCAACGAGGGGCTTGAGGGTAAAACCTGAACGCTTCATCTGCATGGTTACTTCCGACTTTTTTAGACGTTTATTGGAATGGCCTTATTGGCCCTCATGACTCCAGATGGGTTGTGTCGACCCGGCAAAACACTTTCTTCAAGCAAGCCGCTCCCCTGCATGGGCTAAATGCCCTTGCGCGGCATGTGCATCGTGTGGCGTTAAAAACCCCTCACCCCAGCCCTCTCCCAAAGGGAGAGGGGGTTGATAAGTGGCGTTGCGCCAATAGGTTTTTGCCTTTAGCTCCCTCTCCCTCTGGGAGAGGGTTGGGGTGAGGGCTTCATTTGGCGGTCATCACGGAAATCTTGCTGATCCCCGAGCGCTCAATGGAAGCCATGGCCTTGGCCACCTGGCCGTAATTGACCCCTTCATCCGCCTGCAACTGCACGCGTACTTCCGGGTCCTTGGCTTTCACTTCCTGAAGGCTTTTTTCCAGCAGTTCAGGAGCCACTTCGTTCTTGGCCAAAAAGAACTTGCCGTCCTGATCAACACTGACCACTACCGGGTCTTTCTTTTGCTCCGACACCACGGCGTCAGTCTTGGGCAGGTTGATCTTGATGGCGTTGGTCATCATCGGCGTGGTGACGATAAACACCACCAGCAGCACCAGCATTACGTCCACCAGCGGTGTGACGTTCATTTCACTGAGGACTTCGTCGTTGTCCTGGGTTGAGAAAGACATCAGCTCGCCTCCCGCACAGCGGTGCGCTTATTGGAAATGGCCTGGCGGTCGATGGCGAACGCGCTGCGCTGGGCGAGGGCGTCGAAGTCGTGGGCGAAGTCGTCCATATTGGCCGAGGCCAGTTTCAGACGGCGCAGGAAGAAGTTGTAAATCAGCACCGCCGGTACGGCGACGGCAATCCCCACACCGGTGGCGATCAGGGCATGACCGATAGGGCCGGCCACGGTTTCAAGACTGGCAGATCCGCTGACACCGATACTTTGCAGAGCTTCCATGATGCCCCACACCGTGCCGAACAGACCGATGAAGGGCGCGGTGCTGCCGATACTGGCGAGAATGGCCTGACCGCTCTCCAACGAACGACGCTCCTTCTGAATCTGCTGGCGCAGGTTGCGTTCCAGACGGTCGGAGCGGTTGATGGTGTGCGCCAGTTGTTGGGTATTGCGCGGTGTGTCATCGACGATCATGGCTTCAAAGCCACTGTTGGCAATGCGCGCTAAAGCGCCTGGGTACTGGCTGGCGTGTTCCGCGGCAGTGAGCAGGTCGGGAGCGGCCCAGAAGGCTTTGCTGAATTGGTTATTCTGCGATTTCTGACGCAGGTATTGCGATGACTTGATGAGCAACAAAGCCCAGCTCATCACCGAAAACAGCACCAGTGCCCACAGCACCCCAGGGACAATCATTGAAGACAGAGACTCGTTCATGGCTACACCTCGCACAGTGTCTAACTAAGTAAGTGTCGGTAACCGACAGGGTTATTCCGGTAATTTGAAAGCGATGGTCTGGGTGGCAAAACCTTCTATGGGTGTGTCGCCGCGTTTGGCCGGCACAAACTTCCAATTGCGAACCGCTTCTACAGCCGCGTCATCCAACGCTTGCTTGCCGCTGGACTTGGTCACTTCCACAGTGCCAGCGCGGCCGTTGGGCAACACTTTGATGCGCAACACCACGGTGCCTTCCCAACTGCGGCGCAAAGCCAGAGACGGATATTCCGGTGGCGGATTACCCAGACTCGCCAACCCGGATACCGCAGCGGTTTCTTTGACCGGGCCGGGTGCTGCGGCGGGCGCTGGTGGGGCGGTTGGCGCCGTCGGTGCTGCAGGTGCGGCCGGGGCAGGTGGTGCAGGTTTGACCGGCTGCGGCTTTTGCACCGGTTTAGGCTTGACCACCGGCTTAGGTTTTTCGATGGGCTTGGGTTTCTCCACCGGCTTGGGCGGTTCCTTGACCGCATCCTCATCCACCTCCGGTGTTTCGGGTTCGGGCGGTGGTGGGG
>NZ_JBJGEJ010000015.1:0-116460 GCF_045062345.1 Pseudomonas sp. 2024-210
CGCCGAGCATGGGCGCTTGAATAATGGGGTGAGTAATACCTGTCAATTCGGTAAAACGTGAGTCTGGCCAGCGGGGCATAAAAAATCTCATGACAGTTAAACGTGTAAAGAACCTGTAGCCGCAGCCTGCGGCAGCGGCTACGGGGGATGACCCGCAGGCTTTAGCCCTGTTTGGCCAGAGCCGCGATCAACGCAGGGTCGAAATTATAAATATCCGGCGAGTAGACCACTTTTCCGTCTTTATCAGCATGCGCTGTCCAATAGGTCATCAGGATCGGCATGGGGTTGGACAATCTGAACTCGCTGGTGCGGCCCGTGCTGAGCAACTCCTCGGTGCGCACTTTCTCGGACGGGGTCACCAGCCAGTCACGCAGTTCAAACACTGATTCAACGCGTACACAGCCCGAGCTAAATGCCCTGGGGCCTTTGCTGAATAGCGCCTGGCTGGGCGTGTCATGCAGGTACACCGCGAACGGGTTCGGGAAGCGGATAGCGATACGCCCTAACGGGTTGCGTGGCCCGGCCCCTTGTCGCAAGAGTATGTTGCCGGGGCGATCCCAATCAACACTGCCAGGGGAAATCGGCCGCCCGCTGCTGTCGATCACTTGCAGGTCATGACGACTCAGGAATGAAGGATCGCGGCGAATTTGCGGCAGTTTGTCTTTCTTGAAGATGGTCGGTGGAATGGTCCAGGTCGGGTTTAGGGTCAACCGGTTGACGGTGGATTTCAACAGCGGTGTCTGCCGGTCGGGGCGCCCCACCTGAGTGCGGGTCTGCCACACCGGTTGACCATTCTTGTACACCGCCAGTTGAGCCGCCGCGACATTGACCAGCAGGCTGGTGGGCTCGAAATCGCGAGCCATCCAGCGCAGTCGTTCCAGATTGATCCGCAATTGGTCGCGCCGTGTGGCCGGACTGACGTTAAGTTCCTTTATCGTGCCCGCCCCGATCACGCCATCCGCCTGCAACGAGTGGTCCAGCTGAAAACTTTTAACCGCCGAGACCAGATCATTGCTGTAGGTGTTGTTGACGGATGCCTGACGGCTCAAATAGCCCTCGTCGGCCAGTCGCCGGGCCAGTGCCGGAACCCGAGGATCCTGCATCCCGGGACGCAATAAGGGGCCATCGGGGATTGGCTGCCACTGCGTCAAAGGTTGCTGACGCACGCGGGCGTAGACCTTACGCAGGTTCTGATATTGCTCGAAGGCAGGCCTGGCCCGCTCGAACGCTGCACTCACGTCCTGCACGCCGGGTACGGCCAGGGCCAATAGTTCGGCTTGAGGGTCGGGCTCTACCACAGAATCGGAATGCCAGACCGGCTCGTACCGGCTTTGGGCCAGCCGCCCGAAGTGCAGGTCATGCAACGCTTTAAGATATTGCCGGCTGGTGTCGATATCGGCACACAGATCATGACCCGCAGGGAGCGGATAGTGAGCAGGGTTTAGGCCATCGTCGGCCAATTGCGCCAACGCCGCCTTCAAGGCGGCGACGCGACCGGGGTCCGTCCACACCATCTGATCATTCTGTGCCTGATAAAAAGCCTGCAACAGCGCCTGTTGTTGCGTGTCCACACCCGTGGCCAGTGCAGGGCAAGACTGCGGCAATTGGAGCAATGCCATCTGCACGGGGTTGAGCGGCTGAACAGCCATGTCGTCAGCCGACGCGACCAATGGCGCTACGAGCAAGGCAATGCTCAAGTAAACTGCGTGTTTTTTGATCAACTGCTTTACTCCAATCCATGGCCGTTGCGTTGAAATTAACCGTATCACCGTCACGGCTGACCCCGAAGGCTAGCAGCTAAATTGTGTCTGTCTGTCTTAAACATAGCAGCCATCGGGTGACGGAGTTTCAGTAACCTTTAAACAGTGGAATATCGTTATCTATGCCGATTACTTTGCGACGACTCTTTCTGGTCGCCGCGACGCTGGGAGCTCTGTGCAACCCTGCGTTCGCCGCCAATATTTCTAAACAAGGGCTCTACAACAGCCTTGCCCAAGCCGCCCCGGAACTCAACCCCCTCGTACTGCAAAGCGCTCTGAGTGCCATGCAATGCGCGGTCAACAACGGGGCCAGCCCTGCCGAAAACCTGGCCGTGATTGATTATTCACAACCTTCTACCGCCCGCCGCCTGTGGATCTTCGATCTGCAAAAAAAGACCCTGGTGCTGCGTGATTTGGTGGCCCACGGACAAAAGTCCGGTGAAAACTTCGCCACTCAATTTTCCAATAACGAGGGCAGCCATCAATCCAGCCTGGGTCTGTTTCGTACTCAGGAAAGCTATCAGGGTGCCAACGGCTACTCATTGCGCATGGACGGGCTGGAACCGGGTTTCAACGACAGCGCCCGTGATCGTGCCATCGTGATCCATCCGGCCAGTTACGTGAATCCGCTGTGGAGCCAGACCCAAGGCCGCATCGGTCGCAGTCAGGGCTGCCCTGCTGTACGCCCGCAGATTGCCCGTACCGTGGTAGACAAACTCAAGGACGGGCAGTTCATGTTTGCCTGGTATCCGGATCAAAAATGGCTGCAGTCCTCGGCGTACCTCAACTGCAAACCTCGTTTGGTGGCCAGTATCGTCTCGTCGAAAAAAGGCTGACAGCGACCGCTCTGTTAACGACCCCTTTTAGCTAAAAACGACACGCTGCCCGGTCTTTCATTGACTGATCGGGCCAAGCGCTATTTATTACTATTAATCCGCATTAATACGATAAATAGAACATATGCTAAGTCGCCCGCTGCGCCGCAAACGCCAGAAGCTTTCCGATGTGATTGTCGAATCGGTCAAACGCTCGATTGTGACCGACGCCCTCAAGCCCGGTGATCGCCTGCCCACTGAGCGTGAGCTGATGGAAAGCTTTCAGTGCTCCAAAGGGTCGGCCCGCGAAGCCCTCAAGGCACTGGAAGTTGAAGGGCTGGTCAGCACCCGCACAGGTCCCAGCGGCGGCGCCTATTTGAATCAGGCCGGCACCGAACCCGCCAGCCGCGCCTTGCGCAATTATTTGCATTTCCAGCATCTGGATGGCGAGCAGGTCTATCAACTGCGCAAAGTCATTGAGGTCGAACTGGCCGTGTCCGTTATTGGCCGACTCAGTGCCCAGGACTTCGCGGCCTTGCAAACCAATGTCGATTTTTGCAGCACCCCCGAAGACAGCGAGGCGGGCCAGCGCGAACAACGTCTGGCGGAGCTTGAGTTTCACACCCTGTTGGCCCGCGCCTGCCCCAACCCGTTACTGAGTTTTATGGCGCAATTCCTCAACGATTTGCTGCGCGATCTGGTGGTGCTGAAAAAAGCCTATAAACCCAAGCGCCAGCAATTCGACGCGGCCAACCTCGACTATCACAAGCAACTATTGATTGCCTTGCGCGCTGAAGACGAACCGCGCGTGCGCACGTTGATGCACGAGCACATGTGCGATGCCGAACACCATATGACAGCACTTGAAGGTCAAGTCAGCCCACACTTTCTACTGGAGTTCGATCACAGCTAAAGCCTTACCCTGTTAGCCAACACCACTAAAAAAGGCCTGCTCACAGGCCCTGTTCTGCGGTTTGTCATTGCTACTCCTGCCAATAATTAAATCAGGGAGTCATTCCATGCAGCGTCGTACGTTGTTGAAAGCGGGTCTGGCGGCTGCCGGTGCTCTTGGCCTCGCGCCGGGCATCCGTCAGGCCTTCGCCAGCGAACCCTTTACCTTTTATGGCCTCAAGTCGATGTCCGGGCCTTTCGCCAGTTATGGCAAGTTTGCTGACATGGGCTCACGTCTGGCTGTTGAGCAATACCCGCAACTGCTCGGCAGACCGCTCCATTACAAGGTCATCGACACGGAAGGCAATGCCGGCAAGGCGGTGCGCAAAGTGCAAGAAGCCATCGCACAGGACGGGGCAAGATTCTTTCAGGGCTGCACACTGTCTTCATCAGCGCTGGCCGTGGCCAAGGAAGTGAACAAGGCTGGCGGGGTCTTCATGACGCCCGTGGGGGCCGATGAAGTCACCGGCAAGGATTGCAACAGCGCGACCTTTCGCTGGTCGGTGCCAACCTACGGCGCCATTCGTGAAACCCTGGTGCCCCTGATCAAGACCCTGCCCGATGCCAAACGCTGGTACACCATCACCCCGCAGTACGTGTTCGGCGAAGCGTTGCTGGACGGTACCCGCCAAGTGCTTGAAGAGCACGGCCTGGAGCACATCGGCAACAGCTATCACTCGCTTCAGGAACAAGAGTTTTCCGGATACCTGACCAATGCCATCGTCGCCAAACCCGATGTGCTGGTACTGCTCAACTTTGGCAGCCAATCAAACAATGCGCTGCGTCAGGCGGTGAATTTCGGCATCAAGGAGCGGATGAAAGTGCTACTGGTCTGGTCTGCCGGTCTGGATCAATTTCAAGAATTGGGCAGCGACATTCTCGAAGGGGTGTACCTCGGAGCGCAATACTGGCATCAGGTCGATACCCCGCTCAATCGCGAACTGGTCAAAGCCACTCAAGCCAAATACGGCATCAACCCCACCTACCCTTTGGCGGCTGATTACATCAGCACCAAGGTCATGCTCGACACCATTGCAGCGACCGGCAGCTTCGACGGCCCGACCGTCGCCAAAGCCATGCAGGGCCTGAACTACCAAGGCCCCACCGGCTCGGAGTCGATCCGCGCCGGTGACCATCAGGTGATCAAGGATTACTACCTGCTGGTGGGCAAACCCGCCAACCAGATGAAGGACGCAGACGATCTGGCCTCGGTGATCAGTTCCGGGCGCTCTTTTTCGCCAGTCGAAAGCACGGGCTGCGTACTGGGCTAAACCACGGTTTTCAAGCACCTTTCAACGGGCAGTCGATGACGCATGATCGTCTGCCGAGGGTATCTGCATGCTCGAACTTTACCTGTTTCAGATTCTCAACGGCCTGGGCCTGGGGATGATCTACTTCTTGATCGCGGTGGGACTGACGATCATTTTTGGCCTGCTCAACTTCGTTAACTTTGCCCACGGGGCGTTTTTTCTGCTGGGCGCCTATATCTGCTACACGGTGGTCAGCCTGACCGGCAATTTCTGGCTGTCACTGCTGTTGACACCCTTGCTGGTAGCGGCGCTGGCATGGCTGATCGAACGCCTGCTGATCCAGCGCATTTATCACTTGCCGCACATGTTCCAGATTCTGGTGACGCTGGGTATTGCCCTGATCATTCAGGAAGCCAGCGTGATGATCTGGGGCCCGGTGGGTAAAAGCGTGGCCGTGCCACAGCTGCTGCGTGGCGTGCTGGTGATAGGCGACTTCGTGTACCCCTACTATCGCTTGTTCCTGATCGCCTTCTCGGCGCTGATCGGTTTCGCCTTGTGGCTGCTGCTGGAGCGCACACGCTTCGGTGCGTTGGTGCGCGCGGGCAGCGAAAGCACCGAAACCGTCTCCCTGCTGGGCACCAATATTTTTCGCCTGTTTTCCATGACCTTCGCGCTTGGCGCGGGTCTCGCGGGGATTGCCGGTGTGCTGTTCGCGCCGTTACGCGGTGCGCAGCCCTTCGTTGGCCCGGAAATCCTCGGTGTGGCCTTTGTGGTCGTGGTCATCGGCGGCATGGGTTCGTTCAGTGGTGCGCTGGTCGGCGGTTTGCTGGTGGGCGTGGTGCAAAGCCTGATGACAACTATCTGGCCTCAGGGCGCCAGCTTGATGATCTACGGCGCAATGGCCGTGGTGATTCTGCTGCGCCCTTATGGCCTGTTCGGGAGAGCCTGACATGAATGAGAAAAACCCCCTGCCCTTCGCCAAAACCCAGTCGCGCTCCATGCTGCTGTTGGTGGTTGCGGTCTTGATCGGCCTGCCGCTGGTGCTGCCCTCAGCCACTCTGGCCACTGAAATCCTGATCTTCGCCATGGCTGCACTGGCCTGTAACCTGCTGCTGGGCTACACCGGCTTGCTGTCTTTCGGCCAAGGCATTTTCTTTGGTGCCGGCTCTTACTGCGCGGCCCTGCTGATGATTCACCTGCATCTGGGCCTGTTCAGTGCCTTGCTCGGTGCCGCGTTGGTGGGCGCCTTTCTGGCGTTTCTGGTGGGCGCGCTGGCCATCCGCCGAACCGGCATTTACTTCGTGATGCTGACGTTGGCCTTCAGCCAGATGGCTTATTTCCTGACCTATACCCTTAGCGACTGGACCGGCGGCGACAACGGCCTGCTGGACGTGCCCCGCCCCGAAATTCGCATCGGCGATGCCCTACTGTTGTCCCTCAGTGACGCACGCTATTTCTACGGCTTTGTCGCCGTGTTGTTCTTGCTGATTTTTATCGGCGCCCGCCGAGTGATTGCTTCGCCTTTCGGCAGCACCTTGATGGCCATCCGCGAAAACGAAACCCGCGCCGCCGCCATCGGCTACGACACCCGGCACTTCAAGATTCTGGTGTTTATGTTGTCCGGCGCCGTCACCGGAGTGGCCGGAGCGCTCTACGCCATGCTGTTGCATTTTGTCCCACTGTCCAACATCGACCTGGCCATGTCAGAGAACATTCTGATCATGACCATTGTCGGCGGCACCGGGTCGTTGTTCGGCTCTTTGCTGGGTGCGGGCACCATTGTATTGCTCGGGGATTTCCTGTCTGACTTGTGGCCACGCTGGCTCATGCTGCTGGGGGTCATTTTGATTCTGGTGGTGGTGTTTATGCGCGGCGGTTTGTGGGGCGGATTGTCGAGCCTGTTTGAACGGATCAAGGGCACGCGCAAACGCCAACAGCCCCTTCAGGAGGAAAAGCCATGAGCACGCCACAGCCCCTGCTGCAAACCGAAAATCTGCAACTGGCCTACGGCGCTTTCAATGCGGTCAACGGCGTCAACCTGAGGGTCGAGCAAGGCACCATTCACACCGTGATAGGCCCTAACGGCGCGGGCAAGACCAGTCTGTTCCACTGTTTAACCGGAGAGCGTCAGGCCACCGGCGGTGCCATTGTGTTTGATGGCAAGAACATCATTAAAAAGCCCTCCCACGGCCGCGTTGCGCTGGGCATGGCCCGCTCATTCCAGCTCACCAGCCTGTTCCAGAATCTCAGCGTGCGCGAGAACTTGCGTCTGGCGGCCCAAGGCCGGGATGGACTGGGCGCCCTTAATTTCTGGCGGCATGTGGACAGCCGTCGCCAGCACCACGACATGGCCGATCAGGTGCTCGAACGCCTGCAACTGACTCCACGCGCCAACACCCTGGCCGGTGAACTGTCTCACGGCCAACAGCGGGTGCTCGAAGTGGGCATGTCGATCTGCTCCAAACTCAAGCTGTTGATGCTCGACGAGCCGACCTCGGGCATGGGCATCGACGACATTCCGATCATGACCCAACTGATCAGCGACCTGGGACGCGACCACACGGTGCTGCTGATTGAACACAACATGAGCATTGTCATGTCCATCAGCCAGCGCATCACCGTGATGAGCCAAGGCCAGATTCTGGTCGAAGGCACGCCTGAATTTGTCCGCGCCGATGAACGTGTACGCACTGCCTATCTGGGAGAAGCCGCCTGATGCTGACTGTCGACTCTATCCATTCCTACTACGACAAGAGCCACGTCCTTGAAGGCGTGTCGTTACAGGTCAATCCTGGTGAACTGGTGACATTGCTCGGGCGCAACGGTGCGGGCAAGACCACCACATTGCGCAGCATTCTGGGGATTATCTGCCCGCGCCAAGGCGAGGTGCGCTTCAACGGTCAAGACATGGTCGGGCGCAAGGTCTTTGAAATTGCCCGTGAGGGGCTGGCCTTGGTGCCGGAGCATCGCGGCATTTTCCGCTTGCTCAGCGTTGAGGAAAACCTGCGCATCGCCCAGCGCAAAAGCAGCCGCTGGCAACTGGAGGATGTCTACGCGATGTTCCCGCGCCTCAAGGAGCGGCGCAAAAATGCGGGCCATGCGTTGTCCGGCGGAGAACAGCAAATGCTCGCCATCGCCCGGGCACTGGTCAACGACCCTAAGCTGTTGATCCTCGATGAACCTACCGAGGGGCTGGCGCCGGTGATTGTCGATGAGCTGGTGAAGATTTTGCGCACGATCAAGGAAGACGGCCTGCCCGTGCTGTTGGTGGAGCAGAACCTGAAGGTCTGCGACGCGCTTGCCGACCGCCATTACGTACTCGAACAAGGCCGTGTGGTGTACGAAGGCAGCGCTGCCGAGTTTCGTGCCGACCCGACCATCAAAAACCGTTATCTGGCCCTGAGCGCCTGAAGGAGAAAAGTCATCATGAACAGTCCTATCGCCTTGTCCGATATTTTCAACAGCAACGCGCCGCTGATTAACCGTGAGCGTTTGTGGCAGTCATTGATGGATCTCGCACAACTCGGCGCCACGGCCAAGGGCGGGGTTTGCCGTCTGGCCCTCACTGACCTTGACCGCCAGGCCCGGGATTTGTTTGTGCGCTGGTGTGAAGACGCCGGTTGCACCGTCAGTGTTGACGCCATCGGCAATATCTTCGCGCGCCGCGCCGGGCGTCAACCCGACCTGGCGCCAGTCATGACCGGCAGCCATATCGACACCCAGCCCACGGGCGGAAAGTTCGACGGTTGTTACGGGGTCATGGCCGGGCTGGAAGTGATCCGTACTCTCAATGATTTGAATCTCGTCACCGAGGCGCCCATCGAGGTCGTGGTGTGGACTAACGAAGAAGGTTCGCGTTTCCCGCCCTGCATGATGGGTTCCGGGGTGTTCGCCGGCAAATTTGACCTTCAAGACACCCTCGACAAACAGGATGAACAAGGCGTTTCGGTCGGCGCTGAGTTACAGCGTATTGGCTACGCCGGCAGCCGTGCGGTGCTGGGTCATCCCGTGGGCGCTTATTTTGAAGCCCATATCGAGCAAGGCCCGGTGCTGGAAGATCAGGCCATCACCATTGGCGTGGTGATGGGTTGCCTGGGGCAAAAATGGTTTGACCTGACCTTGACTGGCGTCGAGGCCCACGCCGGGCCGACCCCGATGCACCTGCGCAAGGATGCACTGGTCGGCGCCGCGCACGTCGTCAGCGCGGTCAACCGTATTGCCCTGCACCATCAACCTCACGCCTGCGGCACCGTGGGCTGCCTGACCCTGCACCCCGGCTCGCGCAATGTCATCCCCGGTCAGGTGCACATGACCATCGACTTGCGTCACCTGCATGAAGATCAGCTGCAAGCCATGGTCGATGAAGTGCGCAACGCCATTGAAGACGCCAGCACCGCCCACGGTTTGAGCTACACGTTGACGCCCACCGCCGACTTCCCGCCACTGGACTTCGACCCTGCGTGTGTCGATGCGGTGCGCAAAGGCGCGCAGCAGTTGGGGCTCAGCCATATGGAAATTGTCAGCGGTGCCGGACACGACGCAATATTCGTCGCCGAACTGGGCCCCGCTGGAATGATTTTCGTGCCGTGCGAAGGCGGTATCAGCCATAACGAAATTGAAAATGCGGCGCCGCAGGATCTGGCCGATGGCTGCGCCGTGCTGCTGCGAGCCATGGTCCATGCGGCTCAGGGAGAGCAAAAACAATGAGCCAGACGACTGAGATAGGCCAAATGAGCGCCGTTGAACTGCTGGGCCGCTACCGCGATAAAAGCCTTTCACCGGTGGACGTGACTGAAGATGCGCTGGCACGTATCGAGCGCTTCAATCCGCTGGTCAACGCCTACTGCCATATTGATGCCGACGGTGCACTGCGCGCTGCCCTCGCCTCGGAACAACGCTGGCTTAAAGGCGAACCCTGCGGCGCTCTGGATGGTGTTCCGGCTTCCATCAAAGACCTGACGCTGACCCAGGGCATGCCCACGCGTAAAGGCTCGCGCACCACCTCGGCACAAGGCCCGTGGGACGTAGATGCCCCGTTCACGGCCTTCATGCGCCAAGCCGGAGCCGTGTTGCTGGGTAAAACCACCACACCGGAATTTGGCTGGAAAGGCGTCACGGACAACCCGCTGTATGGCATCACCCGCAACCCGTGGGACACCCGTATGACAGCAGGCGGCTCGTCTGGCGGTGCGGCGGCCGCTGCTTCCCTCAATCTGGGGGTCTTGCATCAGGGCAGCGATGCTGGAGGCTCGATCCGCATTCCCTGTGCCTTCACAGGCACTTTCGGGATCAAACCGACCTTTGGCTATGTGCCGCAATGGCCTTCCAGCTCCATGACCATCCTCTCGCATTTAGGGCCGATGACCCGCACTGTCGAGGATGCCGTGTTGATGCTGCAAACCGTCGCCCGACCGGATGCCCGCGATGGCCTGATCGGCGCACCGCGAACCACGCCGTGGTTACCCGCAGAGCAAAGCCTCAAGGGACTGCGCATTGCTTACAGTACTGACTTGGGCCACATCAAAGTCGATCCGCAGGTGGCTGCCGTCATCGCCCGTGCGGTGGCGCGCCTGAGTGAACTGGGCGCAGAGGTCGAGCACATTGATCCGGGTTTCAGTGACCCGCTGGAGACGTTCAATACGTTATGGTTTGCCGGAGCGGCGCGTCTGGCCGGGCAACTGGACAGTGCCCAACGCGACCTGCTCGATCCCGGCTTGCAACGCATTGCCGCACTGGGTGAACGCATTAGCCTCAAGGACTACAGCACCGCCCTTGAGGCCCGCGCCGCACTCGTGGCGCAGATGAGCGACTTCCATCAACGCTACGACATTCTAGTGACGCCGATGTTGCCCATCACCGCGTTTGCGGCCGGGCATAACGTGCCACCCGATTCAGACTACGGCGAATGGATGCACTGGACGCCCTTCAGCTACCCCTTCAACCTGACTCAACAACCTGCCGCGTCTGTGCCCTGTGGTCTGGCCGAAAACGGTTTGCCGGTCGGCTTGCAAGTGGTCGGCGCACGATTTGCCGATGACACAGTGCTCAGGGTCTGTCGGGCCTATGAGAAACATTTCCCGAGTCGCCATCCGCACGCGCCTTTTAGCCGGTAAATTTGTGCAGAGGCATCGTCCAAGTCCAACAGTGCTTAATGGAATGCGCCATTAAGCACTTCATAGATGATGCCGGTGGCCAAAGACACCAGAATCAAATCAGTCCCGGCCTGACGCCACTCATAGCCTTCATAGTGAGGCAATTGTTTAGCGAGCCGACCGTCGAGTTTTTTGCCGATACCCGGTGGCAGCGGCTTACCGCGCGCAAGGTTCTTTTGCACACCCGGCGGCAATGCGGGGCCGGGGCTCCAGTAATCACGATGCTGACCCACGATGCCCATCGCATGCTGGCGGTTAACGCTTGGCCCTTTGTTGTGTGACTTCTCTTCTGGACGCTTGCCTTGCGACGGCTGATCGCTTGACTTGCCTTGATGCCTATCTTGAGGTTTTGGCCCCTGCTGACCTTGCGTGTTCCGCTTGTCAGGACCATTCCCGGGCCCATTGCCGTTTCCAGGATCAGCCAGTGCGGTCACTGAACCGCAGGCGAGCGCAAGGCAGGTTAACGCTGTCATCAACGAACGTGAATTCAACATATCGATATTCTCAAAAGGAAATTCCCTACCTGTTGTAGACCCCAAATGTGCATTTGGTTCAACGGCTTATGAGGGGTGGGGGCTGTAAATTTCGTAGGCTGATCCATTAATATCGCCTTACGCACAGCTTTTCTGACGCCGCTGCACCTAGAAAAATTGAATACTTGGATAAGTCATTTACATAAAACCAATAAAAGGGCACGGCTACCCCGTGTTTGAACATTCGGCATTCATCGGGCAAAATTACGTGAGGAGCACAAGCCACAGCAGACAACGTATTTGCCGGGTGTAATTAAACCTATAAGGACGGGGTAGATTTTAAGGTATGTCTAAAGTCAAGGATCTGAGACTGCTGGATATAGACGGCGTTTTTTGTATAAGTTTGAAGCCACGTACTGATCGCCGCGAGTTGCTGATGCGGGAGTTTGAAGGTAGCGGGTTAAACATTGAATTTCTGATCGTAGAGCGTGATTCTGAGAATCCAGAGCGCGGTTGCTTCGACTCTCATGTTAAATGTGCCACTTTGGCGCTGGAAAGAAATTACCGGCGCGTGTTGATTTTAGAAGATGACGCCACATTGGTTTCATTCGCCCCCAAGCAAGTATCACAAATAAATAACTTTCTGAATCATTGTGATCCGGAACTGTTCTATTTAGGGGCAAATCTGGGAAAAGTATGGCTCACCTGGCACCGGGGCGTCGCAAGGGTGCGTGCCAAAGGCACCCATGCTTATATTCTGTCTAAACAAGGCTGTGAACATCTTCTGCGTCATTCACCTTATTCAGGCACCGCCATCGATAAAGTCTATTCGAAGCACTTCAAAGCCTATATGGCATTCCCTATGCTGAGCCAACAACAACCTGAAGAACTCGCCCCCAGCGACGTTCTGACGGCCCGGTCGACGGATGGAACCTGCCCTGATGCCCTGTACTGGCAGGATAACTGGCGCAAACAGTACGTGCAGATATTCAAAAATATCGCCAAGACAATCCTGCATCGAGACCTTTGATCAGGTTTAGTAATTTGATCAAACAGCTTGCCTGGCAGTGGTCTCGACAGCTTCGAGGATCAGGGTAAAAGGTTGCTGTAGCCCTGAGGGCTGGCTACACACGCCAGGGGCAGCCGGCAATCACCTCTAAGCCATCACCCTGCCAGAGCCAGGCCCTCAGGACTTTCATAACCAGAGTTTGAACCAGCTAACCGACAGTCTTTTTCCGGTTAGACTCATGGATTGTTGTCCGAAAAAGATTTATTCAACAATCCTTCGACAATACTGTCTGGATTTCCTAGCACCTGCTTTGTGAAGGCTTCCTCATCCGCAGAACGTGTCGCAAGAAGTCCCCACGACTTCTTGCCATTCGCACTGAAAACAACGCTTAACTGATTGTTAGCACAGTCATGTGGCTTGCACATATGGCCCACAAGAAAGCTTTTTCCGCCTGCCGAAACCTTCTCAACGGGCGTTGCAGTCCCCTGAGCTTTATTCACCCAATCTGGAAAGCTCAGCATCTGTGCATAGGCGTTTTTGTACGGGTCTTTGCTGATGATTTCCGGCAAATATTGTTCGGCAGACGCTGCAGATGCTATTAAAAATAAAGAGACTCCGGTCATAACCGCCAGGTGATTTACTCTCATTTTGACTCCGTACCAAAATTTAATGATTGAATACTGAACCGCCTGTACAGGGTAGATCAGAATCAGGCATCTACTGAGTTCCTTTCCCCGCAGCACCCTATGATCACGAAGAGCGGAGCTTGCCAACACTACCAGGGCACCTTTCACCTATTGGAGTTGCCCGGCTATGTCATTACGGGCGCCAGCGAAAGGTTCGCTGCGCCATTGGATCTGTCTCATATCCTCACGCAGGTCGAACTGATCAGGTCAATCGAATGTAGACATGGCTTTAGGGCTTCTCGCACATCTCACGCTTCCTTTGCCTCTGCGGCTGCCGGTGACGCTAGGGGCTCGCCATGCTTTTTTTCATTAAACTGCGCTGCCTTAGCGGCAGTCACCGGTACTGTGCGGATCATTGGCAGGTGCAGAGAGTGGAGGCTTCATTGGTAAGAAGCAGTCGCCTTCGTTAAAGATAGTAACGCGATCGAGATGCGCGAGATTTCGGCGAAGCACGGGCTTAAGTTCGCCTATTAGTGGATCTGATGATTCGGAAAAGAGTTTAAATCAAGCGCCGCTAAGGTTGAACGGCCAACCGAGAAGCCGGCATTTTTGATAACTCTCCAGTGCCACTCGCCCCCCCCCAATTACGCGCGATCACTCTATGAGTTCTTTACGCGCGAGGCCGCGGTATTTGCTTTTTTTAGCCGTTCGATACGCTTTTTTTTGCCGTAATCGTCACGCGCTTGTGCAGCACCCCCCACTGCTTGAATCCAGTCACTGGTTGTGCAACCTGAAAGGCTGACCGTCGACATAAGGACGCCGGCAAGTAACATATTAAGTTTCATGATGACTCCCCCACCGGCTCAGATACCGATAACAACAGTATCTGTGTGGCGAACTCCATATCACTCACTTCCAGGGCGGATTTAGATGCCCGTAGAGCATTGATTGACGCCTCCAGATAAGGGCCTCGGATGTCACCATCGCTTGCAACAAAACTGCTCGCATCTTCAAGGACGGACACGTTCAGTTTGTTGTCCCTGGAAGTGAGATAGGTTGTTCCACCGGACGTACTGGATATGAAGGTTTCAAGCCAAAAATCATTCAGGGCCATGGCCGAACTGGAAAATGTTGCCACTGCGGAAATCGCCATGACCTTAACCCACGCATTGCTCATGCAGACGCTCATTATTTAATTACCCTACATCGCTAATCTTCTGTCACGCGTGCTAATTGCCTGCGAGCGTGATGCAGTTTATCACGGCATTCTTTGACTCTGCCGGGCGTGCCCTCTTCCAAGGCTTTTTCAAGTTGCTCACTTCTATAAATGACCTCAGCCGCAGCGCTTGCTATTTTATTTTGACGACGCCCAACCGGTTCATCCTGACAGTACCGCTGTACATTGCGAAGTGCTGTTTCAAGTGCCGATTGCTTATAGGGATTACCATTTTGTTTGGCCTGATCCAATTGATACAGTATTTCATCCCGCCGCTCAGCACAGGTACTGTCATTATGACCCGCAGAGTAACCACTCATTAAGAGGCACCCCAACCCGATACTTAATGTCAATTGACTGATTACTTTCTTACGCATCTTTAGGCCTCAGCATGAAAATATGAATTAAATACGCACATCTAATCGAACGCTCTTAGAGGGCTGAACATCACCTTCAACATTACCCAGGTAGTCATCAATCGCCTTACGTTGATAAGCGCGAGAAAACTGTGGGCTGCAACCGCCCCACGCATCTAATGAATCTTGGGAGCATGAATAAACAACCTCGCTGTTAAAAGAGTGTGCATTTTGGCTATGACGGGCGCGGAGTTTAACAATACGAAGCGCTTCCATCACGATGGGTTGACACCTGTGCCTGGACACCGGAAAGTTATCGAGCAACCAATCGACTGGTACATACACGTGGCCGAAACAGACAAGCGCAGGCGTTAACTTACGCAGTGTTAATACGACCACTTCTTGCTCTTCCCCGCCGAAGGTTGCAGCCACGAATAAAATGCCTTGTTTATTCACGGCCACTGAACGCTCCCAGACCGTGCACCCGCCAAAATCTCCACCTTTAATATACAGCCAGTTCAATTTTACCCCCTGAGCAGCACGCTATTCAGAACTGGCATTAAATTCACTCATCACCAGTTGCAAGCAACCATCATAAAAGGCCGTTTTCAATAAGTCCTTAAGAGCACATTACTCAGTCTTAATCATTCTTACTGGCTTCCCACATACCCTCCACGCACGGGTGAGCAAGCGCTGCAACCACCTGAACGCGGCCTGAAATACTAGCTCTGGGCTAATGAGCTCATCATGATATTGGCAATCAGCCTCATCACCCTTGCTCGCCTCAGACTCTCTAAGGCGAACGGCATACCGGTATCATAAGCTGTTGGCGCTAAGCCCATCTGCCCGGCTGAGCAGCATGAAGATTAAGCCTTAGACTGCCGATTATTAGACCCCCATTTCATAAATAATCAACTGATGTTGTGAAAGCTTGGGGACACCTATCTTATTAAATTCTAAAGTCTTCAACTGTTCTACATTTTCTAACAACCTGGTACAGGTAGAAATATTATTTTCAATAGCCTTGCACGCCTTTAAATTCTGCCCTATCTCAATCCATTTCCCCCTACCCCAGGCATAGACTGTGTGTTTCACTTCACTCCCGTGCCGGCCATCTTCATATTTTATTTCTGAACGAAACAAACTTATAGGCAAGTCACTATTATGTGAGAACTGACTTAAATCAACCGTAGAAGCCGTTAGAAAAACTTCTATCTCGGATAGCTTTGCAACAAGCATGACCACTAAGCAACGCTGACCGACAACGTATGTCGTTTAATCGACTACTCTATCGGACCAAGAAAATAACACTTTCATATAACGCCCACTGACTCTATGCCTGGATTAAGCGCGACACCCAGCCTAATGAGCTGAGTGCCCAAGAGGACAATCAGAGTGGCGGGCTTCGCCGACCAGAGGAGTAATGGCGCGAGCTTGGAGAGTGGCGAAAAAACCCGGAGCGATTCAATTCGGCAGCCCTCCCCCCCGCATGAGCTACACCTTGGGTATTACTCTGTGCATAGGTAGGTGCAAGGTGGCGACGCATGGCCGAGGATTGCCACAATGCGATTGCCAGATGACTCCTCAGCTACCCAATACCCAAAGACAGTCCTATGTCATCTAGAAAAACAGTGTTGAGCTATGTGGTAAAAGCGTTCGATATCCAGCCTGATTACCCTAGGCGTAAATTCCCAAAGTACGCCGTCCTAAGGCACGGGGGATCTGAGAAGTGGTTTGGAATAGTGATGAACGTACCCAAGGAAAAGTTAGGTCTTGCAGGCGAGGAAGAGGTTGATATTTTGGATGTGAAATGCCATCCGGACAAGGTGGGTTCACTTCGTCAAATGGTGGGTATTGTTCCGGGTTACCACATGAACAAAGAGCACTGGATCAGTGTGGTATTGGACGGCTCGGTAGTAATCGAACACATACACGAACTGATTCAAGACAGTTACGCGTTAACCAAGTAGCGGTTCGATGCGAACACCAAAGGGGATCGAATCATTTAAGCAAGTACGCTTGAAAGTTGACTCTTGATTTATAGGCAACTTCTGGTACGCGAAGCCAGCACGCCACTCACACAAGCCTGAGAAATGAAACGTAAAAACTAGTGGTGTCACCGTTGGATCTTGGCGACCCTACAATCATTATCAACACAAAGGGCCCCGCGGGACCCTTTGTCTAAGGGGAGGTATAGCATCTATTCAGTTTCAGACTTAGTTGGCGCGAAACTGCATAGATACACACTCACGCCGAGAGATAATCGTCCACAGATTTAACCGTGCCGTACCCAAATTCAAACGCGGCCATCATCGCTGCATGCACATGAGCCGCTGGCACGTTAACGCCATTGAATGTGAGATCCAGGGTGGCGCAAGCATCATGCAACACTGTCACCGGGTACCCCATGTCCGCTGCAGCACGTACGACGGCGTCGATACACATGTGACTCATCGCACCTATTACCACGATAGCCTGAACATCGAATGCATCCAGCTGCTTCTTGAGGTCAGTGTCTCTAAAGGCGTTAATGTGCTTTTTAACAATCACAGGTTCTTCATCCTCAGGGCCTACCGCTGGCTGAATTTGCGCGCCTTCAGATCCCTTTACGAAGATGGGGGCATCAGCATTATCTGATTCGTGCCGTATGTGAAAAACGGGAATACCTGTATTTCGCGCATGGTCCACGACACGTCGAGCATTCGCCACAGCCGCCTCAATACCGCTCAAAGGCAATTTACCAGTGGGCAGGTATTCGTTTTGCAGATCAACTACTACAAGACCTTGTTTCATGAGCGATCTCCGATCAAATCAAAGAGATGTTGCCTGAAGGTTGAGATTGCTGGTGGGTAAGAAACCTGCCCGCTACCACGACCCAATATGGTTTAAATCAGTATTCCAGCGAAGCGCCGTCTTCGGGTATATCAACGCGATTTTCGATACCTTGTTTCTTGACGTAAGTGCGCAACTCATCACGGCTCAGGGACATGTGGTTAACCGCGTCCATGTGCACCGCGACAATTTTAGAGTCTTTGGCGGTCTGTGCGGCACGCAGGACGTCCTCCTCACCCATAATGATCGCACCCTCGAACCCCGTCATTTTTGCTTTCCCGGCGTTGAGCACGATGACTTCAGGGTGATACTTCTCAATAGCCTGGTCGACTTCTTTGCGCCAGATAGTGTCACCAGCGAGATAGAGGGTCTTGTAGCCTGGCGCTTGAAACACCACACCCATGGCTTCGCCCAGCGGCTTTGCGAGGGCTGGTACGGCATACATTTCATCGGTGCCATGCTGACCACCGGTTTTGGTGATTTTGACGCCGCCGAATTCAGCTTCATCAGTCAGTACACGTACATTCTTGAAACCCTGAGAACGAATTAACTGCGCATCGTCTTCGTGCTGAGTGAACAGCGGGATGTCTTTAGGCAGCGCTTTTTGTGCCGCATCATCCCAGTGGTCAAGGTGTGTATGCGTGACGATGACTGCGTCGACACCCGAAACAACCCTGTCAGGGGATTCGGGTAGATCGACCAGCGGATTGCGAAGGTTGCTTCGGTAGGTATTTTCAAACCCGGGGTAAGCCCCTTTTTTAGCCAGCATTGGATCGATCAAGAACGTAGTGTCACCGTAAGTGATTTTTACCGTGGCATTGCGAACCTGCTGAAGATCCAGTTTGTGGGAGGCGTCAGATGCCTGGGGGGCATGAGTGTCCGCGAACGCCGCTGTAGCGACTGCAACGCAGACAATGCCAAAGGCGAGAGGAAGCGCTGTAGATTTCATGGAATTAATCCTGTTGGTACATCGAGGAGACCATTCTGGGCCAGTACCTTGGCGCCCAACAGTGGCCTGAATGACATGTTTCGATATAATCGGGCCAACTAATCTGTATTGCCATTGAGGGTCAACGGTAGGTAGTGCATTACTTGCTGAGAAAAAATTCCGCGTGAGCGGCCCTCCCATTCCTGCGTGAGACAAGCAGTGGGCCACTACAGGATCAATCTGAGGCCGCCTGATGAAAGCCATACGTGTTGCAGTTCTAGCATTCAACGGCGTGAGCCTTTTTCACCTTTCTGTTCCTGGCGTTGTATTGGGAACCGCTCAAAGCGTGCCGGGTGAACCTGAATACGAGGTCAATTTCTGCGCAGAGGTGCCGGGCATGCTGAGCAGTGACCAAGGCATTGGGCTGTCTGTAGTCCACGGCCTGGAACTGATGGAGGCAAGTGACGTCATTGTCATTCCCGCGTGGGGTGATCCGTCGGTCGCTGCATCTGCACCGCTGGTGAAGGCGCTGCAGCTCGCGCATTCCAAAGACAAGTTGATCGTCGGGTTATGCCTAGGGGCATTTGTGCTCGGCGATGCCGGGCTGCTGGACGGGAAAGAGGCGACGACTCACTGGGTAGCCCGCGACGAATTTGCGCGGAGGTTTCCAATGGTCAGTTTTCGGCCTGAAGTGCTCTATATCAGTGATGGCAACATCATGACCTCCGCTGGAACCGTGGCAGCAATTGATTGTTGCCTGCATCTGGTGCGCCAGCGTCTAGGAGCTGATGTAGCCAATCGGACCGCCAAACTGCTGGTGACACCACCTCACAGGCAGGGGGGCCAGGCTCAATACGTGGAACATCCTGTACTGCAGCTCTCCAGCGAAACTCATTTGTCAGATGTATTGGCGTGGGCTCGAATGAATGTGGCCAGCCATCTGTCGCTCGATGTCTTGGCAGACATGGCAAAAATGAGCAGGCGCACCTTTACTCGTCGATTTAAGGCGGCCACCGGCACTACCGTATCTAAATGGTTAAACACGGAGCGCGTAGTCAGAGCGCAGGAACTACTCGAAACAACCGAGTTATCGATTGAATGCATCGCGGATGAGGTAGGGTTTGGGACGTCCCTTTCTTTAAGACAACATTTCGCTGCTCATCTGGGTACATCGCCATCTGACTATCGAAAAATGTTTTGCCTTGGAATGAATCCAAAGAACGAGCGAAAGAGTGACAGCATCTGAAATGTTGGCGGTATGTCACGCGAAGATGCCCGAATCATCATCTATTCAATCGTAGGCTCAGATCGGGTACAGCATAGGCGATTGTCATCACATGCCCTCAGATGTATCTGCGCGGCACCATCAAGACAAATCGCCATTCGTCGAGCCTTATAGACGACTGGTCTAATTCTAGTTAGACTCCCCGCCATGAAGAAACCAGCTAATGACATACGTGAGCACATCCTTGATGTAGCCCGGGCTCTGATGACCCACAAAGGCTATACCGCTGTTGGTCTCAACGAAGTGTTGAGTACGGCAGGCGTGCCCAAAGGTTCGTTCTATTACTATTTCAAGTCCAAGGAAGAATTTGGCCAAGCCCTGCTTGATGAGTATTTTGACGAGTATCTGTCACGTATAAGGCCGATTCTCAAACAACAGGCTAGTGGCGCTGAATGTCTCCTGAAGTACTTTGAGTACTGGAGCGAAACCCAGCACGACGACTCTGTCGACAACAAATGCCTGGTCGTTAAACTCGGTGCTGAAGTCTGCGATCTTTCCGAAGTTATGCGTCAGGTCTTGGAGAAAGGCACCGTCCGGATCATAAATTTGCTCACCGATACCATCGAGCGCGGAGTCGAAGATGGCAGCATCTTCACTCGCGATAGCGTTTCGCTGGCCGAGTCCATGTACCAGCTTTGGCTGGGCGCATCATTGATGGCAAAAGTGAACCGTTCTGCTCGGCCATTTTTATCGGCGTTAACCATGACTAAAAGCCTGCTCGGTTGAGCGGCTTTTTTTACCCTTTAACTAGACGACTGGTCTACTAAAATGAGCTTACATATGACTGACAACACTACCCGCACCGATTTGTTCGGACCTACTCATTTTGGAGCGATCAAACTCGCCAACCGAATCGTTATGGCACCCGTTACACGTAGCCGCTACGCCGAGGATGGTATCCCCAACGAGCTGCACGCTACCTATTATGCCCAGCGTGCGTCAGCTGGGCTGATCATCGCCGAAGCGACCAACATCTCTGCCCAAGGCCGTGGCTATGCAGCTACTCCGGGTATCTGGAATAAGGAGCAGACTGCAGGCTGGAAGACCGTCACCGATGCTGTACATGCCGAAGGCGGTAAAATTGTGTTGCAGTTGTGGCACGTCGGCCGTTTCTCCAGTGTCGAGCTACAACCCAACGGCCAGGCGCCGGTTGCCCCCTCCGCAATCAAGGCGGAAGGCAATACTTACACCACTGAGGGCTTCGTTCCGGTCTCCACCCCACGCGCCCTGGATACTGACGAAATTCCCGGCATCATCGAGCAATACCGTGTAGCTGCACGCAATGCCAAACACGCCGGTTTCGACGGTGTGGAAGTCCATTCAGCCAATAGCTACCTGCTCGACCAGTTCCTGCGTGACTCCACTAACCAGCGCACCGACCAGTACGGTGGTTCGATCGAGAACCGGGCGCGCCTGACCCTTGAGGTCACTCGGGCGGTGATCGAAATCTGGGGCAGCGACCGTGTGGGTATTCGCCTGTCGCCCGTAACACCCGACGCAGGCAACACACCTCCAGACAGCAACGTCATGGGTCTTTTCGGGTACCTGGTGCCTGAGCTAAACAAGCTTGATCTGGCCTATATGCACTTCGTCGAGGGTGCTACAGCGACCAGTCGCGAAGTTCCAGAAGGCATCGATATGGACGCCCTGAGCGGCCTATTCAAGGGGCCTTACCTCGGTAACAACAACTACGACCTTGAAATGGCAATCGAGCGTCGTGCTCAGAACAAAATCGACGCCGTGGCCTTTGGCCGCCTGTTCATCTCCAATCCAGATCTGGTAGAGCGTCTGCGTCGCGGTGCAGCGCTGACGATCGCTCCAAGAGAGAGCTATTACGGCGGCGGTGCCAAGGGATACATCGACTGGCCGAATGGCGACTACTGAGATGCGTCGAGCGACTTCGCCCCGACGTTACGCCCTGAATCAGCCGGCTAACGTCACCGTAAACGATCTGATTATCTCGCCGACCCAACAAGATTGGTAAGGGCAAAGCGCTTGCCCTGATCGGCCAACTACTAACGCGGCGTTGGCATTGACCATATCGGTGAGCACGGGTTGGTGTGAGGCGTCTTCAGCGGACAACGGGTGATCGTAGGCGTTGACCTGCCATATCCGTGCGGCCCACGCGCTGCCAGCCATCAGGGCAAAGCTGACCAGCAGCACCCCGCTCCACTTCACCGTGTCGAACTTCACGCCAGCACCTTGAGCGCCCGGGCATACACGCCTGCCGATCGGCAGCGCCGTTCTGGCCACCGTTGATACGCTAGGTGATCTGGTTGAACTGGCCTGTATCAGCAAGCGTGTTCAGCCCCTTGGATGCCCAGTACCACGCCGCTGATATGCACGTGTGCGGCGGCTTTTCCAGCAGCTCGGGTTGGTTGATTAGGTCAAGGGCCAGCGTTTCGGCGCACATCATTTAGTAGGCCCGGCCGGTGATCTGGATCAGGCCACTGCCTCGATATTTTGGCCGTCTTCCTCCGCCTTGGGGGGTGTTGCCCAAGCGTTTGCCCAGTGTGCCGTTAGGTATTGGTCATTGCCCAGTTCGCGCATGAAACGGAACTGGCCGGACTTGTGGCCGATCTGGGCGACAGGGCAAAGACTCGGCGCTGCCATGGTCATCAAGAACAGGACAGCGCCCAAGTGCACCAATCATTGCCAGCGGTCTGAGGCAGTACAGCGCCCCCTTCTGGCCTCATGCGCCAGACAGCATACTCAAGTCTTCGTCATTGACCTGGCCTTAGTAAGTAGGATTCGCTGATCGCTTTGAGCGTGGCCAATTTGGTTTTACCTAGTGCGCGAGGCTTCTCCATTTCAAGCATGTAGCGCTCGATCATTTCCTTAACTGTGGCACCTACGCGGTGTGCACGCTCAATGGCTCCGGGTTGGTCCAGTTCAGCTTCACGCTTGCTCACCCAAGCTTGGGCGGCCTGTTTACGGGCTAAAGTCTGGCTCTCTTGGTAGAATTGGGCACCGTCGCGTTTAATGCGGATCTGGGCTGTGTAGGTAACTACCCCAGTCGCCAGGTTTCTTGCCCTGATAGTTGCCATTTGAAAGTGGTACGTGTCAGCTTTGAAGTGGTACTTCGTACCACCGAGCCACAAAAAACGCCCTTTTACCCCCTAAAACACGCCTAAAACACGTAGAGCAAAATGTTAGAAAAATCAGCTACAAACCACGTAAACACAGGCTCTGCGGTGTCCAGACGCTTTAGCGTGGCCCCTATGATGGATTGGACCGACCGTCATTGCCGCTTCTTCCTGCGCCTCCTGTCCAAAAATGCACTGTTGTATACCGAAATGGTTACCACTGGCGCGTTGATCAACGGGGATGCAGAACGCTTTTTGCGCCATGACGAAACCGAACATCCGCTGGCCCTGCAATTGGGCGGCAGCACGCCTGCAGATTTGGCCGTGTGCGCACGCATGGCGCAGGAGGCCGGGTATGACGAGGTGAATCTGAATGTCGGCTGCCCGAGTGATCGGGTGCAGAACAATATGATCGGCGCTTGTTTGATGGCACACCCGTCGCTCGTGGCCGATTGTGTGAAAGCCATGCGCGACGCGGTGTCGATACCCGTCACAGTCAAGCATCGCATCGGTATCAACGGCCGCGACAGTTATGCAGAGCTTTGTGATTTCGTGGGTACGGTGCGCGACGCCGGATGCACCAGCTTCACTGTGCACGCGCGTATTGCCATTCTGGAAGGACTTTCACCCAAGGAAAACCGTGACATTCCGCCCCTGCGCTATGACGTGGCCGCACAGGTTAAAAAGGATTTTCCTGAACTTGAGATCATTCTCAATGGCGGGATCAAAACCCTTGAACAATGCCAGGAACATTTGCAGGTGTTTGATGGCGTGATGCTTGGCCGCGAGGCTTATCACAATCCATATATTCTGGCTGAGGTCGATCAGCAGTTATTCGGCAGCACTGACCTTGTGATTACGCGGGCACAAGCGTTGTCGCTGTTACGACCTTATATCGCCGCGCATATTGCAGCGGGTGGAGCGATGCATCACATCACGCGACATATTCTTGGGTTAGGCCAGGGTTTTCCAGGCGCACGGCGCTTCCGACAGTTGCTGTCAGTCGACATCCATAAAGCAGCGGATCCTTTGGCGTTATTGGATCAAGCCGCTGAGCTGCTGGAAGGCCGCTAACGCTTACCCATCAAAAAAGGGGCCGTTCCTGCGCAGGAACGGCCCCTTTTTTTGATCAGTTCGCACGATGACTCAATGACGCTCCAGAGCGTTCACCAAGTCATGGAACGCTTCATGGTTCGAGTCGTTGAGGCCCATCAGTATTTTGTGAGCCTCCAGGACTTTGACCCGCACCACTTCTTCAGTCTGATCCTGAGACGGCAGGTCTGTAAGGCAATCAGGGCATGGTATCGGCTTGCCGATAATGTTGAACACCTGATCGAAGCCCATCGACTCCAGCAGTCGGGTGATGTCTTCGTGGGTGGTCACCACGGTTGGCAACAACCCTATTTTTTGACGCGACAAAATAGACAGCTTCGCCAGCAAACCGAGGGTGGTGCTGTCGATGCTAAGGGTTTCGGTGAGGTCTATCACGATGGCATTGAAGTTCAACGCGGTGAAGATCCTCTCGATTGTCGCATCCAGGGCCGAACACAACGTCAGACGCACTTCACCCACAAACTTCAGGACGAAGGTACCGTCCTGTTCGGCGAACTGAATTCTACCGGTACTCATTTAAGATTCCTGCTCAACACCAACAAGGCGATATCATCCGGCATCTCCCCGAGTGTAGCTAATCCGAAGACCTGACGCAGACCATCCAGGCTGCCGCCTGCTGCTTTAACCATTTGAGGCAACGCAGCTTCTTTCTCTTTGAGCGTAGGCTCATTCAAGAGATCCAATATGCCGTCCGACATCAGCGTAAGACTAAAAACGTCCGGCAATTTCAAAACATGATCTTCATACGTGGCTTCGTTGAACAAACCAACAGGCAGCCCTCGCCCTTCCAGGTAACTCACGCTGTCGGGCGTGTACAGCACAGGCAGTGGCAAATGACCGCCAATGCTATAGGTCAGCTCACCGGTGTCTTCATTGATCACACCACCCACCATCGTCACATGCTTACCCAGCTTGCAGTTGATCAAGCCACGGTTGATATGCCCCAGTACTTCAGAGGGTTTGAATTCTGGCAAGGTTCCATTTCGCTTGGATTCAAACAATAAGCGGGTGGTCATGAATTTAAGCAGCACGGTTACAAACGCTGAAGAGGCACCGTGGCCCGAAACGTCAGCCAGATAAAAGGCTACACGACGCTCATCAACCCTGAAATAGTCGACAAAATCGCCAGACAAGTACAGGGACGGAATAATCTGATGAGCAAAGTCGAAGTCATCAATAGACCACGGATTGATGGGCAGCATGTTCATCTGAACCTGCCGGCCAGCGTTCTGGTCTTCCTGCAATAAATTGAGACTGGCTGCGAGTTCGCGGTTAGCTGATTCCAGCTTTTCGCGGTAGCGCTGGTTCTCAAGCAACAAATGGGCACGATCCAGCGCTCGATGAACGGAGTGCTCCAGCACGGCAAGGTCTTCAAGGGGCTTGATCAGGTAGTCGGCAGCCCCCAAACGCAGAGCTTCAACGACATCACTCATGACCCCCGCGCCCGATATAACGATCACCGGCATTTGCGGTGAGCGCTCGGTAACCTGACGGATAAGCTCCAGGCCACTCATTTGCGGCATACGCAGGTCACAGATCACCAGATCTGGCGACTGCTGCTCGAACACCTGTAGACCCTGCATGCCATTGCTGGCTTGCAGGACACTGAAGCCACTGTCTTCAAGGTAGGCCGCCAAACTGGCGCGTACTACTTCGTCGTCATCAATGATCAGCAGCGTGGCACTGGTTTTTTGCATGTGGGCAAACGGCGCCAGAATGAGGTTGGCGTGGAATCACGAACGCATCGGACTCAACGACGGAAATGACGTGTGAACATCCCTGTTTCAAATCGATTGTCGTGCTCGATCCGCTAAAGGTGCCCGTGTAAGGCGCAGACGGTACTCCCATCCGCGAGGGGTTTCAAGCTCAGGGCGATGGTGGACTTGAGTGTTCGGCGGGTTAAATTCCCGCGAGTTATAAGAACCCCTGCAACCCCAACAAAAACCAAGGTACAAACCCCCTCAAACGCGATTAATACTCATCCCCAGCCCATAAAAAAACGGCCGCTGGGGCCGTTTTTTTTACCCAGCAGCAGAATTAAAAGTCGTCTTCAACCTGCCCGTCTTTAACACGGAATTCACGGCTTTGCAGATAAGCATTGCGAATAAACACGTATCGGTCGCCGGTGATCAACTTTTCAGCAGACAGCAAGCTGGCACGGGTATCAATGATTTCCATGGCGGCGGTGGTGTTACGCGCCGGGATGTCATGCATGTAACGGTACGGTTCGACAAAAGTATCAGGGTAGATCCCAATGGCGTCACGGACGGTGCTGGGGCCCAATAGCGGCAGAACCACGTATGGACCGCTGGCAACACCCCAACGGCCCAGCGTCTGACCGAAGTCTTCATCGTTGCGTTGCAGGCCCATTTTGGTGCCCACATCAAAGAAACCGCCGACACCAATAATGGTGTTCATCAACAGACGAGCGGTGTCTACGCCCGCCGCATGCGGTTTAGCTTGCAAGACATTGTTAGCCAGGTTGCGCACGTCACCGACATTTCGGTACATGTTGTGGATGCCATCTTCCAGGAACTGCGGCGTAATGAACTGATAACCCTGAGCAAGCGGCTTCAGGGCATAGGTGTCCAGTTTTTCGTTGAAGATGAAAACAACACGGTTGACCCCTTCCCATGGGTCATCTTCGGTCGCGGCATTAGCGGCGAATGGCGCCATCGCCATACCGGCACAGACAAAAACTTGAGCAAGACGATCAGTCCAGCGCATAGCACAGCTCCTTGAAAATACTTAATACTTGGGCGCTACGCCCTGGGTCAGGGTGGAGTATAACGGCAATTGCGTTTATCACAGCCCAAAGAAACACCCTACACAGACATATGCACCTGTCGGACGTTCAATTGACAGCGAATTTGCCCATAAAGCCTGTCACTGCGCTCGGAGGTTTTTGATTGAGATCATGCACGCGCAGCCCGGGTGGATTAATCTAGAAACCCGTTACCGACCTTTTGCCAACATTGAAGGTCTACACCAGAGCCTATCAATAAAGGATGAATGCTATGCCTGCCCGCGAACTGCAACAACAACTCGACACCTTGCGCGAGCAACTGGAACAGAACCCGCCGCTCACTCAAGAAGAGCGTGATCACTTAAACGATCTCTCCACACAAATTCAGGCTCAGATTGATATTGAAAAAGCCACCAGCGATTCGAGTCTGGCAGATAACGTCAATCTCGCCGTAGAGCGCTTCGAACTGGATCATCCGGCGCTGGCCGGAACGTTGCGCAATATCGTGCAAACCCTGGGCAATATCGGCATCTAAACATCCGCAACGGCCCTAAACAACAAAGCCCCGGCTCATCCGAGCCGGGGCTTTGTTTTACCACTCAGGCTGTCAGAGCCCTGTTTGACCACTCAGCGCCAAGTCCAACAACTCACGGTTGGCCACGGCGTACATCGCATAGTCATTGCCCGTAGCGGCACGCAAATCCACCAGCATTGAACGCCAGCGTTCAACCATCGAGTGGTTCTGCTCCAACCACAACGCCAGACGCGCTTCGATCTCAACCGGGGCATCCGTCATTTGCAGTACCGATACGGTAATTGCACGCTGCTGCCAGTCAATATCGTCACGGAACGCTTCACGCGCCAGCGCCTGCCAATTGTTCTCCACCGGCAAGTTACTGATCTGCTGCAAGTACCAGGTGAGATCCAGCGCACTGCCAACCGCGAAATAGGCCTTGGCCACATTCGCTGCATTCTGGCCCGTCACATCCGACGCTTCGATGATCGGTAGCAAGGTGTACAGGTGCGTCGTACCGGCCACCATGCGCGCCAGCAACTCAGGCACTCCCGCAGCTACATAAGCCTGATAACGGGTCTGCCAGCCTTCGCGGGTCGGTCCTTCCAGCAGTTCGTCAAGTTTGAGCCCCAAAGCCGCCAGATGCGGCCCAAAGTGCGCCACATCACGTGCCGCATCCAGCTCGTTGCGACGGCTGCGCAGGAACCAGCGCGTGGCTCGTCGACCCAGACGCATCAGCTCATCCATCAGCGCCAGCTGGATTTCAGCGGGCACCTGATAGTCCAACGCTTCAATCTGACGGAACCAGTGCGGGAGGTGGAAAATGTCCCGCACGATCACATAAGCACCGGCCACGTTGGCGGCGCTCATACCGGTCGACTCCTTGAGGCGCTCCACAAAGGTGATACCCATGTGGTTGACCAAGTCGTTGGCAATCTGGGTGCTGACGATTTCACGTTTCAAGCGGTGACGACGCATCGCCGCGGCAAACTTGCTCACCAGCATCGGCGGGAATGCAGTTTCCATATCCCGGGTCAGGTAGTCGTCATCGGGCACCTGAGAGTTGAGCAACGCCTCTTTCAGGTCGATCTTGCTGTAGGAGATCAGAACCGACAATTCGGCGCGGGTCAGGCCATGGCCCGAAGCGACCCGCTCAACCAATTGCTCTTCGGTCGGAAGGAACTCAATGGCACGGTCCAGCTTGCCACGGGCTTCCAGATCGCTCATCAGACGCTTGTATTCGGCAATCCGCTCATAAGCCTTGCGGGCCGCTAATGAGATGGCCTGGGTCTGCTTATAGTTGTTGCCTAACACCAGACCGCCCACTTCATCGGTCATGCTGCCCAACAACTGGTTGCGCTGCTTCTCGGTCATGTCGCCAGCCTGCACCACTTCGTTGAGCAGGATTTTGATATTCACTTCGTGGTCAGAGCAGTCCACGCCGCCAGCGTTGTCAATAAAGTCCGTGTTGGAGCCGCCACCGTTAAGGTTGAACTCCACGCGACCCAGTTGAGTCATGCCGAGGTTACCGCCCTCACCCACCACCTTGCAGCGCAGTTCGTTGCCGTTGACGCGCAATGCATCGTTGGCCTTGTCACCCACATCGGCGTGACTTTCGGTGCTGGCCTTGACGTACGTGCCAATGCCGCCGTTCCACAACAGATCAACCGGCGCTTTGAGCAAGGCATTGAGCAGTTCGGTCGGGGTCAGTTTGTCGGCCGTGATCGCAAAGCGCTCTTTCATTTCAGGCGAAATGGCGATGCTTTTTGCACTGCGCGAGAAAATCCCGCCACCCGCCGACATGATACTGGTGTCGTAGTCTGACCAGGCCGAACGCGGCAGATCAAACAGACGCTGACGCTCAATGAAGCTATTGGCCGGTTCAGGGTTCGGGTCAATAAAGATATGCAGGTGGTTGAAGGCAGCCACCAGTTGCAGTTTGTCGGACATCAACAAGCCGTTACCGAACACGTCACCGGCCATATCGCCCACGCCCACAACACTGATGCTGTCTTGCTGAACGTTGATACCGCGCTCTTTGAAGTGACGCTGCACGCCCACCCAGGCGCCTTTGGCGGTGATGCCCATCTTTTTATGGTCATAACCGGCCGAACCACCCGAGGCAAATGCATCGCCCAACCAGAAGCCGTAATCAATGGCAATGCCGTTGGCAATATCAGAGAAGGTGGCAGTCCCTTTATCAGCAGCCACCACCAGATACGGGTCATCGTCGTCGTGACGCACGACGTTCAACGGCGGTACCAGTTCGCCGTCCTTGAGGTTATCGGTAATGTCCAGCAGGCCGGAAATAAAGATCCGGTAGCAGGCAATCGCTTCGGCCTGGATTTCGTCGCGACCGCCACCCAGCGGCAAGCGACGTGGCACAAACCCGCCTTTGGCGCCCACCGGCACAATGACCGAGTTCTTCACTTGCTGCGCTTTAACCAGGCCCAGCACTTCGGTACGGAAGTCTTCTTCACGGTCCGACCAGCGCAAACCACCACGCGCTACGTTGCCGAAACGCAAGTGCACGCCTTCGACCCGTGGCGAGTAGACAAAAATTTCAAACTTCGGAACCGGCTTGGGCAACTCAGGAATCAGGTGAGGGTTGAACTTGAAGCTGAAGTACGGACGATTCTGGCCATTGGCATCCGGCTGATAGAAGTTGGTCCGCAGGGTGGCTTTGATCAAGTCCAGGTAGCGACGCAGGATACGGTCTTCGTTGAGTACCTGCACGTCGTCAAGCGCCGTCAGGATGGCCTGTTCCAGACGCTGTTGCTTGTCTTCCAGGTCTTCTGCCGTCAGCTTGCGGGCCAGATAGAAGCGCGTTTTGAACAAACGTGTCAATTCGCGTGCGATATCTGTGTGGTTGTTCAGGGTGCTGGCAATGTAGCCCAGGTCGAAGCCCAGACGAATCTGTTTGAGATAACGCGCATAGGCACGCAGTAATGCCACATCACGCCACGGCAAGCCTGCGGTCAGCACCAAACGGTTAAAGGCATCGTTTTCAGCATCGCCACTGACAATATGTACGAATGCATCCTGCAACGTGTCGTTGAGTTGCTGAATGTCCAGATTCAGCCCTTCACCCGCCGTAAAGGCGAAGTCATGGATCCAGAATTCACGGCCATTGGCGTGGCGCAAGCGATACGGGAACTCGCCCAGAACACGCAAGCCGAGGTTTTCCAGAATAGGCAACACGTCGGACAATGCCAGCGGTGTATCGGCGTGATACAGCTTGCAGTGCAGCTCCTGACCGGCACTTTGACCCAGCGGCTGATAGAAACTCATGACCAGCGGGTTTTTATCGCTCAAGCTCATCAAGTGCTGCATATCGACCACGGCCGAATGCGCGGCAAAGCGTTCACGGTAGCCCGCCGGGAAACCTTTCGGGAAATCGCTGAGCACCTTGGTGCCGTTGGCTTCACCGAAGCTTTCAACCACCAGACTGGCGTAATCGTCCTGCCAGCTGCGACACGCCTGAACCACTTCTTTTTCCAGCATGACCGGATCGATGTCGATGCGGTTCTTGGGGTCTACGCGCAGAATCAACTGCACACGGGCCAATACCGATTCCGAGAAGAAGGTCCAGAACTCGCAATCCGAGGCCTGCAAACGATCCATCAGCACTTGCTGGATTTTTTGGCGAACTTCGGTGGAATACACATCACGCGGTACATAGGCCAAGCAGTAGCAGAAACGGCCATACGGGTCTTTGCGCAGGAACACGCGGATTTTGTTGCGCTCCTGAATCTGCACAATCGACATCACGGTGTTGAACAGCTCGTCCACAGGCGTCTGAAACAGATCGTCACGGGGTAACACTTCAACAACCTGAGCCAGTTCCTTGCCCAAGTGAGCCTTGGGCTGAAAGCCCGAACGGCGTTCAATCTCAGCAACCTTGCGGCGGATATACGGAATTACCCGTACGCTTTCGCCATACACCGAAGAGGTGTACAGGCCCATGAAGCGGCATTCCTTGATGACCCTGCCATCGGCGTCGATCTGACGGATCGATACATAGTCAGGGTAAGCCGGGCGGTGAACGCGGCTTGGGTGTGCGGCTTTGGCAAACGACAGCAGGGTCGGCTCACGCAGGTAGCTGACCGCGTAATCTTCGATGCGCAGGTCTTCTGCCGTCAGCCCGGCACGCAGCAGCTTGGTCAAGCCAAGGAATGACTGCGGGTCATATTCAATATGGCCGCCATCCGCTTCATCACGTACCACAAACTCTTCATAGCCCAGAAAGGTGAAGTGATTGCCCACCAGCCATTCGAGGAAGCTCTTGATCTCAGCTTTTTCATCCGCAGCAACCAGGTATGGACTGTTGTCAATGCTGGCCAACAGCTCCTGAACCTTGGCCTTCATCGGCTCAAAATCAGTGACGGCAACACGGACTTCACCCAGAACCTGCTCCAGCTCCTTGCTCAGTACATTCAATTCAGCCGCATTGGAGCAACGGTCAATCTCAAGGAACATCAGCGACTCTTGGGAGACGCCTTCGCCGCTGGTGCCTTTGGGCAGGATTTCCAGCAACTCGCCTTTACTGCCACGACGCACGCTCAATACCGTGGTTTGCAGGGTGTGGATGCTATAACCCCGACGGTTGAGCTCGGTGCGTACCGAATCCACCAGAAACGGTAAATCGTGGTGCAGTACTTCTACCGCCGTGTGCGTGGACTGCCAGCCATGGCGCTCGTAATCGGGATTGAAGACCTTGACCTGCGGCTGCGCCGGGTCAAAACGTTCCAGCAGACGCCAGGCCGACAGCGTGCAGCCTGCCAGGTCGGACATGCGCCGTTGAGTGAGTTCATCCAGAGAAATGATGCCGAAGAATTGCTCGGCAAACAGGGCTACTTGTGGCAATGCCTGTTCACTGATGTGCTGGGCCAGTGCGGCTTGCAGTTGATGCTGGAAGTCGGCTTTGCTGGCTGCGGTGAAGAACGCCATCTGTGGTACTCCGCTTGGGCTTGTTATTGAGAGAAGCGTCGCATGCTATTCCCGCGAGGGAGTTGCCAGTGCTGACTAGGCTCTGTACGAAATGTATCTGCGCTCGGTTATGCCGCGTTGAAAACATTTCGTACAGCCCCTAAAAACAGCAGGGCAAGGAGGTGAAGCTGGCCGCGACCCGCGGGTCACATTCACGTTCCAGGATGGGTATCTGCAAAAGGACTGCCGATTGAACAGGCTGGTTCTTTTGAAGGTAACTGTCCCGAACGCAGCTTAACGATTGAAGCGCCCGGCCTGCTTGCGGTGCGGCGACATATTCGGACATCGGGACGTAGGCTTGTGACCTGATAGAGAACAACCCTAGCAGTCTCGGATGAAAAAACTTGTTAAAGGAAACTCAAAAACCTCAGCTATTATCAGAAATGACTTACCTGACTCTTACAGACCTCGTTGACACATTTTCATTCAACACTGCATAAATCTGTTCAGAGTGTCAAAATCGGGCCTTTATTCCGCTTGTAGATGCGCGCAGAGCGCCAGGATTTTTACCATGCAAATGACCACCACCACGCTTGTCGTCAACCCGTGCGACGTTGAAGAAGACAATCTGGCCGTTCTGTCCTGCTTTGGCAGTGAAGATGACATTTTCCTGATGTCCCGCTTTCCAGATGAAGAGGATGTGGAGTTCAGCTGGGACGAACCGGCCTATCTGATGGGCGTAAAAGCGACCCTGAGCCCTAATCTTCTGCTGATCGAAATTAATCCCGCCGACGCGGACGCACTCAACGGCGACACCACGCTCGAGATTTTTCACAAGACCGACCCAAGCGATTTGGCTGAGGTGGAAGAAACACTGCGCAATATTCTGAGCGGCAGTGGCAACTACGTGAGCTTGCTGGATCAATAAACTTCGGGCGCAGAGGCGATGTTCCACCTGTCAAAGGATCGTAAAGGCTCGACCAGGGTTGTCTCGAAATACCCTGTATCAAGTTTTACAGTGGCTTAGGCTACGGATGTCGCCTTTATTGCTGCGTCGGGTTTATTCACCACCGACCCATTGCAATCACACTTACCAGCACGATGGCGGCTCCAAGCCCCTTTCTGGCACAGCGCACGGGGTGCCATATCCAGCCTGCTGTGTTGGCACTTTGAACGCCTGAAAACCCTCTGAGATGAGCAGCATTCTCAACAACCGGGCGAATTTCAGGTTTTTTCAACAAATGCCCGCCCGCCATTAGTCCCAACCCCCTCCAATGGATTAAAGTAACGCCCCCAACCCCGGCGTAATTCTTACGCCGCAGGCAGCCTTTTCAGGAACAGTCATCGATGGAACATCGTGAAGCGCTGTTAGCGCTGCGAACCTTTCTTTCAACACAGATTCTCGGTCAGGAAAAACTCATTGACCGCTTGTTGATCGCGCTGCTGGCTGACGGCCATATGCTGGTCGAAGGGGCGCCTGGCTTGGCGAAAACCAAAGCCATCAAAGAGCTGGCAGAAGGTATCGAAGCACAGTTCCACCGCATTCAGTTCACCCCTGACTTGTTGCCTGCCGACATCACCGGCACCGAAATCTATCGTCCCGAAACCGGCAGCTTTGTCTTCCAGCAGGGGCCGATCTTTCACAATCTGGTGCTGGCCGATGAAATCAACCGGGCGCCCGCCAAGGTTCAATCTGCGTTACTCGAAGCCATGGCCGAGCGTCAGGTGAGCGTGGGTCGCAGCACATACGAGCTGTCGCCGCTGTTTTTGGTGATGGCCACGCAAAACCCCATTGAGCAGGAAGGCACTTACCCGCTGCCTGAAGCTCAGCTCGACCGCTTTCTGATGCACGTCAAAATCGGTTTCCCGGACGCCGCCGTCGAACGCCGCATCCTGCAACAGGCGCGTGGCGAAGCGCTGAACGGCGAGACCAAGCCAGAACGCCGCGTCAGCCAACAAGCCATTTTCGCGGCGCGCAAGGAAATCCTTGGTTTGTATATGGCGGATGCCGTGGAGGAATACCTGGTGCAATTGATCATGGCCACGCGCACACCCGGTAAATTCGACCCGGAAATGGCCGAATGGATCGCCTACGGCGCCAGCCCGCGGGGTTCCATCGCTCTCGACCGTTGCGCCCGAGCACATGCCTGGCTGGCCGGGCGTGACTTTGTCAGCCCTGAAGATATCCAGGCCGTGCTGTTCGACGTGTTGCGTCATCGCATTATTTTGTCGTTTGAAGCCGAAGCCGCCGGCATAGATCAGGACCGTGTCGTGCAGCGCATTCTTGATGTTGTTGCCGTTGCCTGACCGATGAACAACCCCTTGCCCGCCGAACCCGGTATTCGGGTCACACTCGCCGAACTGATCGAAATGCGTCATCGGGTACGCGAAGTCCAACTTTTCGCCTCCCCTAGCCAGCGCAGCCCGCTGGCGGGTTTGCATCACTCAAAATTGCGCGGGCGCGGGGTGGATTTCGATCAGGTACGCGTCTATCAGGCAGGTGACGATGTACGCACCATCGATTGGCGCGTTACAGCTCGCACCCAAGAGCCGCACACCAAAATGTTTCATGAGGAGCGCGAGCGGCCCATTTTCATCCTGGCCGAGCAAAGCCGCCGTCTGTTTTTCGGTTCCGGCTTGATGTTCAAATCAGTGCTCTGCGCTCAGGCCGCGAGTTTGATCGGCTGGGCCGCCCTGAGTCACAACGACCGGGTGGGCGGGCTGGTGTTCGGCGACCATGAACATTACGAAATCAAGCCGCGACGCAGCAAGCAGAGTCTGCTGCAACTGCTGAACCGGCTGGTGAGGGTCAACCAGTCGCTGCACACAGAAGTGCAGTCCGATCGCGATGCGCTGGGGATGGCCCTTATTCGGGCTCGCGAAGTGCTGCGTCCCGGCAGTTTGGTGATTGTGATCTGCGATGAGCGGGCCCTCACCGACGCCGCCGAGCAACAACTGAGCCTGTTGGCACGTCATTGCGACTTGATGCTGCTGCCCCTGTCTGACCCACTTGATCACGCCCTGCCCGCCGCCGGGCTGTTGCGGTTTACCGAGCGCGGCGCTCAACTGGAACTCGACACGCTTAATTACGACTTGCGTCAAGCCTACCGCGCTCAGGCCGAAGCGCGTATTGCCCGCTGGGAGCTGCTTGCGCAAAAATTGCGGGTCATGCTGATGCCCTTAAGCACACAAAGCGAAATGGTCGAGCAATTGCGTGAATACCTCAACGCCAAACGTCCCGGCAAAACGCCATGAAAGACCTTGAGCACCTGCAACCCCTGATCCAGCCTGCGCCTATCGGCTTTTGGCCACCCGCACCGGGCTGGTGGCTGCTGCTGATCCTTGTTCCGGCCTTGAGCTGGGGCCTGTGGTGGCTGCGCCGTTACCTGCCGGCCAAACGCCAGAGCACACGCGTCGAACAACCTCTGGACCCGGTACGGCTGGCTGCACTCGAAGAACTGGCGAATTTCCCCAAGCCCTACGACGGCGCTCCCGCCGGGGCCTGGCTGCAACAACTCAATGGCCTGCTCAAACGCCTGTGCCGCACCCATTACCCTTATAGCCAGAGCCACACCCTCAACGGTCGCAAATGGTTGGCGTTTTTGGATAACCGCTGCCCGGCGGCGGGACTGACGCGCTGGATGGTCTTGGTGGAAGGCGCCTATAAACCCGAGTGCAAGCTCGATGACAAGGCCATTGCCGGGCTCAATCAAGCGGTCGAAACCTGGATTCGCAAACATGTTTGAATTCGCCTGGCCGTGGATTTTCGTCCTGCTGCCCTTGCCCTGGCTGATGCGCTGGGTACTGCCAGCAGCCGATAGCGGCGAAGCCGCCCTCAAAGTCAGCTTTCTCAGCGACCTCGAAGAACTGGCTCAACGCAAAGCGCGGAGCAAAATTCCCGTATGGCGCCAGAAAATTCCGTATATAGCGATATGGCTGTTGCTGCTGACGGCTGCGGCACGCCCGCAATGGTTAGGCGAACCGTTGCCGATTGCCGCCAGTGGCCGTGATTTACTGGTCGCCGTAGACGTGTCCGGGTCAATGGACTTCCCGGACATGCACTGGCAAAACGAAGACATCAGCCGTCTCGATCTGGTCAAAAGCTTGTTCGGCGACTTTTTGGAAGAACGTGAAGGTGACAGGGTCGGCTTGATCCTGTTCGGCAGCCAGGCGTATTTACAAGCGCCCCTGACCTTCGACCGGCACACCGTGCGCACTTGGCTTGACGAGGCACGCATCGGCATCGCCGGTAAAAACACCGCCATTGGCGACGCCATCGGCCTGGCGCTGAAACGCCTGCGCCAGCGACCGGCGCAAAGCCGGGTACTGATCCTGATCACCGACGGTGCCAACAACGGTGGCCAGATCGACCCTCTGACCGCAGCACGCCTGGCCGCAGAGGAAGGTGTGCGCATTTATCCGATCGGCATTGGCGCCGACCCTCAGGCCAATAGCGCAAACGGCATGCTCGGCAGCAATCCCGGAATCGATCTGGACGAACCTGCATTGCAGGAGATTGCCAAGGTCACCGGAGGCCAATACTTCCGCGCACACGATGGTCAAGAGTTAGCGGCCATCAAGGACACCCTCGACCAGCTCGAGCCCGTGGCCCAGCAACCCACCCAGGCACGCCCGGCCCAATCGTTGTACAGCTGGCCGCTGGCGGGGGCGTTACTGCTGAGCGTGTTGCTGGTCATCCGTGAACTGTGGCCCAACAGTCCGTTACAACGCATGCTGAGCAAGGAACATTTTCTGCAACAACACCCTGAGTGGCGCTCACGCCTTAAACGCCTGCGCCTGCGGAGACGCCGATGAGCGCCCTCTGGCCGCACTGGTTTCGTCCCGAATGGCTGCTGGCACTGCCGCTGCTCGGCTGGCTACTGTGGAAACTCTGGCATCGGCAAAAACGCACCGGTCGCTGGCAAATGATTCTGCCCGTCGCCTTTCATCGCGTACTGCTCAGCGGCGGTAATGGCCGCTCCAGCAAACTGCCCTGGATCTCCTTGGGGTGTGCCTGGTTGCTGGCCCTGCTGGCCCTGCTCGGGCCAAGTTGGGAGCGCGTTGAACAATCCACGCAAAAACCGGCCGACCCGCTGGTGGTCATGTTGCAACTGACCCCGGACATGCTCGCAACTGATAAATCGCCCAACCGGCTGGAGCAGGCGCGGCGCAAACTTTATGACCTGCTGCAAAGCCGCAACGATGCACAAACCGCCGTCATTGTTTACGCGGGAAGCGCGCACACGCTGGTGCCGTTGTCTGATGATCTGGCCACTAGCCACAATTTGCTGGAAGCGCTCAAGCCCTCGCTGATGCCTCAGCCCGGCCAACGCGCTGATCTGGCCGTGGAAAAAGCCCTGAAGCTTCTCGATCAGGGTGCCTTGGGCCAAGGCCGCTTGTTGCTGATCACCTCAGCACTCAGCCAGCAAGAGCGCGAAGGTATCCGTAATGCCCTTAAAGGCCATACCGCGCAATTATTGATGCTGGGCATCGGCAGCCGCGACGGCGCGCCAGTGGTGGATGAAAGCGGACAATTTCTCAAGGACGACCAGGGCGCGATCCTCGTGCCGCGCCTAGACAGCCCGGCTTTGCGGGCTTTTGCCCTTGAAGTCGACGGCCGCTATCGTCAGGCCCGGCTGGATGACAACGACTTGCGCGGCCTTGGCTTGCTCGACGGCCCCCGACACCTGCGCGACCGGGACCAGACCGTGCATCTGGACACATGGGCCGATCAGGGTTTCTGGTTATTGTTGCCTTTATTACTGCTGACCGCGTGCGCAGGACGTCGCGGCTGGCTGCTGTGTTTGCCGTTGCTGTTTATGATGCCCCAGCCAAGCTATGCCATGAGCTTCACCGACCTGTGGCTGCGCCCTGACCAACAAGGCCAGCGCTTGCTGGAACAGAAAAAACCGCTGGAAGCGATCGAGCATTTCAAGGACCCTCTCTGGCAGGGCATTGCCCTGTACCAGGCCGGAGATTACCCCGCTGCCGCCGTACGCTTTGCCGAGGTCAATAGCGCCAGCGCGCATTATAATCGCGGCAATGCATTGGCCAAAAGCGGTGAACTGGAAGCCGCCATCGATGCCTACGAACAGGCACTGGAGTTGCAGCCCGACTTACAGGTAGCCGCGCAGAACAAAGCGTTAATTGAACACGTGCTCGAACAACAGCGCGCCGAAAACAACCCGACGCCCGATAAAACCGCTCAAAATCCGGCTGAACCAGAAGAATCGCCGCCCATCAGTACCAGTAACAGCAGTGCGACGGGCGATACCACACAACAGCAGGAAAACAGTTCTGTCACTGAACCTGATGCACCGTCTAATACCGACGACACGCTCGAACCCCCACCGGGCAACGAACCGCCGCCCGGTGAAACCAGCAACGAGGATTCGACCACCACGCGCCCTCTGGCCCCGGCCTCTGATTCTCTGGACGAAGAACATCGCCAAGCCCTGGAGCAGTGGTTACGACAGATACCCGACAACCCCAGCGAACTGTTGCGACGAAAATTTTGGTACGAACAGCAGCAACATCAGGACACGCCTTAATGAATCGCATCTGCGTCTTGCTACTTTTGCTCTGTTGCTGGACCTTGCCAGCGCATGCGCTGGGCTTGGTCGCGAGTGTGGATCGCGATCAGCTCGATTCCGGCGAAACCGTCGAACTGACGCTTGAATCCAGCGACGCTACGCTGTTCGGCAAACCCGACCTGACGCCCCTCGACGCCCTGTTCGAGGTGCGCGGTACGCGTCAGGTCAATCACCTGACCAATCTGAGCGATGACAACAAAGCCACCACGCGCTGGATCATCACGTTGCAGCCCAAACAGTCCGGCACCGTCACCATTCCGCCCTTACAGGTCGGTGATTATCACAGTCAGCCGATCCAGTTGACGGTCTCGCCAAGCAGTGCCCGTGAAAACGAACTGGCCCCGGTGTTTATCGAGTCCAGCCTTGATCAACCCAGCATCTACGTACAGGCGCAGTCCATCCTGACCTTGCGTATCTATCACTCGGTCGCCCTGTACGACGACAGCAGCTTGACCCCGTTGCACCTGAGCGACGCCATCGTCGAGCAACTGGGCGAGTCGCGCACCTACGAGAAAATGATCAACGGCGTGCGCCACGGTGTCATCGAACTGCGCTACGGCATTTACCCGCAACACAGCGGCCAACTGATCATTCCGGCACAAACCTTCAGCGCCACCCAAGTCGACAGCCAGCAAGCCACAGCGCCTGCGCCGCTCGGCCCCAAACCCGGAAAAATGATTCACGTCACCTCAGCCGAGATTCCGCTGGAGGTCAAACCCAAGCCTGCGGACTATCCCGCTACTGCCGCCTGGTTACCGGCGCGCAGCTTGAGCATGAGCGAATCGTGGAACCCCGAGCCCGACCATTGCCAGGTCGGCGACTCTTTGACGCGCACCCTGACCTTAAAGGCCGAAGGCCTTTCCAGCGCCCAATTGCCCGCCCTGCCTGCCACTGATGTCAATGGCCTGCGGCGCTACCCGGACCTGCCTCTGCTGAGCAATCAAATCAGTGAGAACGGCCTGATCGGCAGCCGCGAAGAACGTGAAGCCCTGGTGCCGACACGTGTCGGCCAAGTCGAACTGCCTGCGGTTGAAGTGGTGTGGTGGAACACTCACGAAGACCGCCTGGAACGCAGCTATTTGCCCGCCCGCACCTTGCAGGTGGCGGAAAACCCGAGCCTGGCGGTGGACACTCCGGTCAGCAACGAGCCGCTTGCCCTGAGGGATGATTCAACCCTGTGGCGGTGGCAAGTAAGCACCTTGATTCTGACGTTTACGTCCCTGCTCGGCTTTGGCTTGTGGTGGCGAGCAAGATGGCAGCCTGCGATTTTGCGTGCCGCGCAAACCGGGCCAAGCCCGCGCACGTTACTGGATGATCTTAAACGCGCCTGCCTGGCCAACGACCCGCAAGCTACACGACAAGCACTGGATGCCTGGGCCCGTCAGCAACCTGAAACCCTCGCCGAGATGGCGGCGCGCTTTGTGCTGCTGTCCGACGCACTGGACGGCCTCAACGGTGCGCTCTACAGCGAAACCGGCCAGCATTGGCAAGGTGAAGAGTTGTGGAAGGCGATTCGCAGCATCCCTGCCGCCGAACGCGAGCAAGACGCAGGCAGCGATTCCAGCAGCCTGCCGCCGCTCTACCCCAAATAATTGACGGCGAAGGTTGCCTGTAGACGCGAGTTCGCGGCCAGGAAGGCACCCCCGCTTTAAAGCACTTTTTACGGATTTTGTTATGCGCCTGTTTCACACGTCCGACTGGCATCTGGGGCAAAACCTGCATGGTCAGGAACGCGATTTCGAACATGCCTGCTTTCTAAGCTGGCTTTTGGCCCAACTGGCTGAACAACAACCCGATGCACTTCTGATAGCCGGGGACATCTTCGACACCGTAAACCCGCCGGTCAAAGCGCAAGAGCGGCTGTACGACTTCATTGTCAGCGCTCACGAGCAACAGCCTGCGCTGACCATCGTGATGATTGCCGGCAACCACGACTCCGGTTCCCGCATCGAACTGCCCGCTCCCCTGATGCGCCGTTTGCGCACTCATGCACTGGGCCGGGTGTTATGGCTCGATGATGGTCAGCTCGATGCCGAGCGCCTGCTGATCCCGTTACCCGACGCATCCGGCGAAACCGCGGCATGGTGCCTGGCTCTGCCGTTCCTGCGCCCAGCCGAAGTGACAGGCGCGCAGTTGGGCGACAACTACCTGCGCGGCATTGGTCAGGTGCATGAATGGCTGATTGCCGCCGCCAACGCCAAACGCCAGCCGGGGCAGGCGCTCATCGCCATCAGCCACGCCCACATGGCGGGCGGTTCAGTGTCTGAAGACTCCGAGCGCAGCCTGATCATCGGTAACGCCGAAGCGCTGCCCGCCAGCCTGTTCGGCCCCAGCATCAGCTATGTCGCGCTGGGCCATCTGCACAAGCCACAACGGGTCAACAGCGAAGAACGCATTCGCTACTGCGGTTCTCCGATTCCGCTGTCGTTCTCAGAAATCGGCTACCAGCATCAGATTCTCGATGTGATGCTGGAGGGCGAAAACCTGATCAGCGTCGAACCGCGCCTGATCCCACGGGCCGTTAACCTGCAGCGCATCGGCCCGGCGCCACTGGCAGAGATTCTCAGCCAACTGACCGAACTGCCCGACATTGATTTGCTGGCCGACCCCCAGCGCCAGCCCTGGCTCGAAGTGCGGGTCAAACTCGACGAGCCGCAGCCCGACTTGCGTCAGCAAATAGAAACCGCTCTGCAAGGCAAAGCCGTGCGTTTAGTGCGCATTGCCGCCGAATACGCGGGCAGCGGCAGTCGCTCGGGGGATGACGACGCCACGCAGCTGATTGAACTCGACCAACTGACCCCGCAGGAGCTGTTCAGTCGGGCTTGGCAAGACAGCTATGGCAGCGAGGCCGACGAGCAAACCCTCAAGGACTTTGCAGTGCTGCTGCAAGAAGTACAGCTGCAAGGTGAACAGCCATGAAAATTCTTGCCATTCGCCTGAAAAATCTGGCCTCTCTGGCTGGGCCATTTGAGTTGGATTTTACTGCCGAACCCTTGGCCAGTGCCGGGCTGTTCGCGATCACGGGTCCCACCGGTGCTGGCAAGAGCACTTTGCTCGACGCCCTGTGCCTGGCGCTGTTTGGTGCAGTACCGCGCCTCAATAACACGGGCCGTGATGCCAAAGTCCCGGACGCCGATGGCGAAATCGCCACCGGCGACCCGCGGACCCTGCTGCGCAGAGGCACGGGCGAAGGCTATGCCGAAGTCGATTTCATCGGGATTGACGGGCGCCGTTATCGTGCCCGCTGGGAAGCTAACCGCGCTCGTGAAAAAGCCAATGGCAAACTGCAAGCCAGCCGCCAGAGCCTGCGCGATCTGGACAGCGACCAACTGTTGGCCAGCCAAAAAGGCGATTACAAGGTGCAGCTCGAATCACGTCTGGGGCTGAACTTCGAACAGTTCACCCGCGCCGTGATGCTGGCCCAGAGCGAGTTCAGCGCCTTCCTCAAGGCCGACGACAACGAACGCAGCGAACTGCTCGAAAAGCTCACTGACACCGCGTTGTACACCCAGCTCGGCAAGCGCGCCTTCGACAAGGCTAAAGAGGCCCGTGACGTACATAAGCAATTGCAGGATCAGGCGATTGGCGTTACACCGATGGAGCCAGCAGCCCGCGCCGAACTGGATCAACGCTTCAGCGACGCCCAACAGCAACTCAAAACCCGGCAGAGCCAGCTCAAGCAGCTCGAACTGCAACACTCATGGCTTAAAGCCCTGGGTGAACTGAAAGAGCAGCAACATAGCGCTACCGAACAATTGCAGCACGCGCAAACGCTGTGGGAGGGTCAAGCCGAGCAACGCCAGACCTTGGAGTGGCTGGAACAACTCGCACCTCAACGTCATCAATTTGCCCGTTTGGCCGAACTGGACGCACAGTTGAGCCCGCTGGCCGAGCAGATCGCTGCGCATCTGCAACAGCAAACTGATCTTGGCCAAGATCAAACCCGTCTTGAGCAAACACTCGAGGACGCGCAACACGCCGCCAGCCGAGCACAGGCCGAACAACGTGATGCTGCGCCGCATTTGCAAAAAGCGCATTTAGAACACGCCACTCTCAGCCGCCTGACGCAAACACTCAACGCGCAACAGACGCTTAAACAGCAGGCAGAAGCAGCCTGCGCCGACGGGCAAAAGGTCCTGGACGCGTTGCTTGAACGCCAGCACCACAGCACTGAACGCCTGGCGTTGATTGCCGTGCAACTTGAACAAAGCACTGAGCTTGCGCCGCTGGCCAGCGCTTGGGACGGCCATCGTCGCGGGCTGCAACAGTTGGTGCGCCTAAGCAACACCCTCAGCAAAGGCCGCGAAGAACTTCCGGCCCTTGAGCAACGCGCCAGCAAAGCGGTCCAGCAACTCAACGAACTGAACAGCACCCTGGAAATACTGTTTCAGGAAGCCAAAGCCGAACCGCATGCCGTCAACGAGCAAATCCAGACCTTGAGCAGCCTGTTGGCTGAGAATCGTCAGCAACAGCGGGCCTTTGAAGACTTGCAGCGCCTGTGCAGCGGCCATTCAGCCCTTGAAGCACGCTTGCAGGCGGTGCAGCTTAAGTTGCACACCTTGCAAACCGAGCGCGAACACCTGATCGAGCAAGGCACCCAGACCAAGAAACAGTTTGAGGCCGCTGAACAGGCACTCCAGGTGACACAGCAACTGCTTGAGCGCCAGCGTTTGGCCCGCAGCGCCAGTGTCGAAGAGTTGCGCGCGCAACTGCAAGACGACCAGGCCTGCCCGGTCTGCGGCAGCCATGAACACCCGTATCACCAGCCAGAAGCGCTGTTGCAAAGCCTGTCGCGTTTTGATGAGCAAGAGCAAGCCAATGCTCGCAAGGCAGTGGATGCACTCAAAGAAACACTGATTCAGTTGCGCGAGAAAGTCGGTGGCGTGAACGCTCAGCATCGCGAGTTTCTGCAACAGCACCAGCAAATCATCGAAGAACAGCAGGCCCTAGCCCCAAACTTGGAAGCGCACCCGCTGTACACGCAATGGCAGGCACAAGACGCGGCCAAGCGCGATACCTGGCTGACGCTGCGCCTGACCCAGTTGCAACACAGCATCGCCCAAGACGAGGAGCGCCAAAACACCCTGCTGACCTTGCAAAAAGAAGCCGCCACGTTGCAGCAGCAACTTCAGCGTTGCAGCGAAAGCAGTCAACTCGCCAAACAGCAGTTGAGCGACCAGCAGCAGCACCTCAAAGCCGACAGCACGCGCTTTGAGGAAGAAATGCTCGGGTTTGCCAGCGTCCTGCCCCAGACCACAGTGGCTGCATTGCGTGACAACGCAGCTGCCGGCTTCATGGCCCTTGATCAGCAGGTGACGCAGCGCCTGGAACAACTCGATCAGCAACGTGACGAACTGTCTGAACAGGCAGAGCGCACGAACCGAATCGAGCGCGAACAGTATCAACAGGCTAGCCACACCAAAGAACGGGAGAACCTGCAACGTAGCGTGGCCGAGTTGCTTGAACAGCAAAACGCCAGCCAGCAGAATCTCAAGGATCTATTAGGCGAACACAGCAGTGTCGAACAATGGCAGCAACAACTTGAACAGGCCGTTGAGCAGGCCCGCAGCACCCATACTCACGCCAGCGAAGCGTTACAAACCACTGCCAAACAGTTGGTGCAACTGGCGGCCGAAGTCAAAGCCCAGCAAGAGCGTCAGCAGGCGTTACAACAGGAACACAGCACCTTAAGCGCACAAGTTGTGCAATGGCGAGCGCAGCACACAGCGCTCGACAACGCTCGCCTGCAACAGTTGCTGGCCTTCGATGACACGTATGTCCGTGACCTGCGCCAGCAACTGCAAGCCAGCGAAAAAGCTGTGGAACAAGCCCGCGTCCTGCTGCAAGAGCGCGAGCAACGTTTAAACCAGCATCAGGCCCAGGCCAATGGCAACCTCGATGCCGAAGCGCTCGATAACGCACTTAATGAACTCAATGCATTGCTTGCATCCAGCGATCAACAACTGGCTGAACTGCGCGCCCAGCAGGCCGAAGACCAGCGACGCCAAGAAGCTAATCAGGCCTTGGCGCAACGCATCGCCCAGGCCTATGACGAATGGCAGCGCTGGGCCCGTCTCAACGCCCTGATCGGCTCGGCAACGGGCGATACCTTCCGCAAGATCGCCCAGGCTTATAACCTCGATTTACTCGTGCATCACGCTAACGCCCAGTTACGGCAACTGGTGAAACGCTACCGCCTCAAACGCGGCGGCAGCATGCTCGGGTTGCTGGTGATGGACACCGAAATGGGCGACGAACTGCGCTCGGTGCATTCATTGTCCGGCGGCGAAACATTTCTTGTGTCGCTGGCCTTGGCATTGGGTCTGGCCTCGATGGCCTCCAGCACACTGAAAATCGAGTCGCTGTTTATCGACGAAGGCTTCGGCAGCCTCGACCCGGAATCGTTGCAGCTGGCAATGGATGCACTTGACGGCCTGCAAGCCCAGGGACGCAAAGTCGGGGTAATTTCCCACGTGCAGGAAATGCACGAACGCATACCGGTGCAAATCCAGGTCCGCCGCCAAGGTAATGGCTTGAGCTCTGTGGAGGTCAAATGACCGCACACGTGTTGTATTCCTTCCGCCGCTGCCCGTATGCCATGCGCGCGCGCATGGCGTTGCGCTACAGCGGCGTGCCCTTGACCACGGTTGAAGTCAGCCTGAAAGCCAAGCCGGTCGAAATGCTGGCTCTGTCACCCAAAGGCACGGTGCCCGTGCTGGTGTGTGCCGATGGGCGGGTGATAGAGCAAAGTCTGGATATCATGCGCTGGGCCTTAGCCCAGAAGGATCCGGATAACTGGCTGGGCCCGGACAGTGCAGCGCTGATTGAAGAAAACGACCACGTATTCAAGACGCATCTGGATCGTTATAAATACGCGATTCGCTATCCGGAGCAGCCCATGGAACATTACCGGGCGCAAGGAGAGCAATTTCTGCAGCACCTGGAAGATCTGCTTGGGCATGCGCCGTACCTTGCGGGCGACAGGTTGAGCTTGGCAGACGTGGCACTGGCGCCGTTTATACGGCAGTTCGCGCATGTTGATCGTGAGTGGTTCGAGCAGGCGCCCTACCCGCACCTGCGGGTTTGGCTGGAACGGTTCTTGGCGTCTGCGTTGTTCACCTCGGTGATGGCTAAAACGCAATAAAATCGTAGCCGCTGACGAGGGACGAAGGCTGCGATCGGCGGCCTTCGTTCCTCGGCAGCGGCTACACGTCTTTGCTGCGCAGCATGCTTTGTAATACCCCGTCACGGCGAATCCAACCGTGGAACAGCGCCGCCACCAGATGCAGCAACACGGTAAAAAACAGCAGATACGCCAAGTACGTATGGGCCTTGCGCAGAAAGGCAAAGGTCGTAGGGTTAGCCGGTAAAATCGATGGCAGTTGCAATGAGCTGCTGAGCATCACCGGATCACCCGCCGCTGAGATCATCGCCCAGCCCACCACCGGCAAGATAAACATCAGCGCATACAACAACACATGGGACAGCTTGGCCGCCAGCACCTGTACCGGCGCGAGGTCAGCGGGCAACGGCGGTTGACGAGTCGAGAAGCGTACGATCAACCGCACGACTACCAACAGCAAGATAGCGATCCCCAAGGGCTTGTGCAGGTTCAGTAGCCACTCATGGCGCTCAGAGACCGAGGCTGCCATGCCCGCGCCGATAAACAGCATGGCAATAATCATCATTGCCATGAGCCAGTGCAGCAAACGCGCCAAAGGGGCGAAATGGGTGGTGGGTTCGCTCATGGACGAGGCTCCTGTGACAGTTGATCCACTTCAGCGGTACGCCGTTGATACGAACGGGCATAAGCAGCTGAACGCGCGGCCAGTAACGGGTCAGCCGAGCCTTCTATACCACTGGGCAAAATCAGCGGGTCATAATTGATGTCGCGGCACTCGCCATTGTTTTGCGGTGTAGCGCTTTGCAGCACCAGGGTGCCGGCGTTTACCACTTTGCGCTCGGCTGGCCAGGGTTTGCTGGCATCATTCACGGGGTCGCCCGCCTCGGCCAATGTCAGGTTGAACTGCCATTTCAATGGCCCGGCCGACAAGCGTTGCGCCAGATCTTTTTCCAGATAATCCGCTTCGTTGGGCGCACTCGCGCCAGGGGCGTCCTGACCTTCAGGCACTACACCCCAGCGCACAGCCTGGCGCTGGCCGGCCGCATTGACCAGATAGAAGGCATTGATGCCGTTATAGGTTTCGGTGGCGAAACTGGCGGACGGCTTTGCCGATTTGACCCACTGCAAAAAGGGCCCCGTTTCCGGGTGGGCGGCAAAGAACGCGGGCATGGCCTCTGGCTTGGGCTTCCCCGTGGCTGGCTCGGGTGCTCCGGCTTGCAACATGGCATAGAACGCCTCGGGCGTGCCCACCGGGAAGACCGGCATACTGTTCATTCCTGTGCGCCATTGTTGGCCATTGGCCTCGGTGAAACGCACTGCCAGACTGCGAATCGGCACGCTGCTGTCAGGCGCGTAAGGGTTGCCGCTGGGCAAGGCAAAGCGCCCGACTACCGGCGTGCGTCCTGCCTGAAACACGAGTGCTCTGGAAAGCTGCTGCGCATTGCCATTGCTCTCGAAATAGCCGATCACACACATCCCCTTGGCATGATTGCGTCGATAACCCGGATGCACACCGTTGTTGTGCTCCAAGGCATTTACCAGGGTTTTGGGCTGCAGTCGCTGAGCGTCCAAGGTGCCATTAACGTAAAAAAACGTGCCCGCGATAACCGCCACCACTGCACCGATACCCGCCAGTCGCAGCAACACACTGGCCGGGCTCAACGCAGGTTTCACGGACTGCGCAGGCGGCAATTGATCTACCATGTAAGAACTCCGAGGCCACGGGGCCATTAGGTGGATGGCCTATGAGACGCAGGCCAATCAGGCTTATTCCCGCAGAGCTGCGAATATTTTTAAGCACTTTATTTTTACGCGTCGGGAATAATCCTTAACCCTAGTCGTCTGCAGGGTTCGAACCCGACTAACAGACCAATGCCGTGCAGGACTCCATGCCCCCATTTGACGAGCAACTGCGCGAACTTATGCCGCGTCTAAGGCGTTTTGCGCTGTCGTTGACGCGTCACTCCAGCAATGCCGACGACCTGGTGCAGACCTGTCTGGAGCGGGCACTCGGCAGTGTCGCCAGCAAACGCCCTGAAGGGGATTTGCGGGCGTGGTTGTTTACCATCCTGTATCGCCAGTTTGTCGACAACCATCGGCGCTCTCGACGCTACGCACGCATGCTTGAGTTCTTTACCGGGCGCGACGACTCACAGCCCTCCACCGAACGCACGGTCATCGCACAATCGACGCTGCAAGCATTCGAACGGCTGAGCACCGAGCAGCGCGCCCTGTTGCTATGGGTATCCGTTGAGGGCTTGAGCTACCAGCAGGTCGCGGAGATTCTTGAAGTGCCCATTGGCACCGTAATGTCACGCCTGTCACGCGCGCGCCAGGCGTTGCGCCTGCTCAGCGAAGGCGAAATCACCCGCCCTGTTTTGCGGAGACTTAAATGATCACCACCCCACCCAGTGAGCGCGACTTGCATGCTTACGTTGATCACGCGCTGAGCGAGTCAGAACGTCAGCAGGTTGAACTCTATCTAGAAGCCCATCCCGAAGTTGCAGCAAGCGTCCACGCCTGGCAGCACGACGCGCAAAACCTGCGTACGGCGTTACAACAAACCTTGCTGCAACCGGTTAATCCAGCACTTGATCCTGCAGCCATTCGCCAGCGCCAGCGTCGACAATCCGTGCGCCACTGGGCCACGGCTGCGGTGCTGTTGATTGCAGTGAGCGTGGGTGGGTTGGGCGGCTGGCAGGCCAGACAGATGACACTGGCCCCCAGCCTATTACCCATGACCGATGCACTGGCCGCACACCGCATGTTTGCTGAGCAAGGTTTTCTGCCCGCCGACTATCACGTTGAACAGAGCAGCGATCTGCAAGCCTGGATGGACCGTCACTTCAGCCACGCTGAGCGCTTGCCAGACTTGAGTCGAGCGGGATTTGAACCGGTCAGTTGCCGTTTGCTCACCACCGATCAGGGCGGCGCAGCCATGGTGCTCTACGAAAATACGCAGGGACAGCAAATCAGCTTTTACATTCGCCCGCCTGGACCTCAGAACACCTTACTGACTCGCGGAAGTCGACGCGATGGCGATTTGCAGGCCGATTATTGGTCAGGCCCCGGCTACAACTACGCCATGGTCGGCCCTGCAGAGGGCCCAGTTGCGCAGTTGATGAACACGGTGGGATTTTAGGTGGGCACTGAGCGGGATTGCTCACGAAACTCGCCGATGAATATTCCCAGCCAATGTTGCCGGCTGCGATAGCCGTCGACCGGCTGATTCCAATAGTCAACCAATGCTTGTTGATAGCCCCACACCCAGTCCCGAACCACCTCACGTATCGACTGTTCGACTGGGGACATCCGTAAAAAGGGTTGTGTTTGGCGTGTGGGTACACTGCCATCAGACAGCTCGGCCAAATAGCACTGTTCATCTTCATAGAAGGTGTAACTAATGGGCGTTCCGAGCGCTATATGCTCAAGCACAGCCTCAACAATCGCCTGCTGACGAGCAACGTCCAGCGCTCGTTCAGCTTCATCGACAGTCCAGATAATTTTTAATTGATCGAGGTGAATCAGGGTAATGGGAGGGTTGAATTTTCTTTTCAGTGATTTTTCGAGTAAAGCCCTCACCACGCTGCGCAAGGTGGGGCGGTTCGAGAAATGCCGGGCGACCGCTTGTGTCAGTAAATAGGGTCGGCTTAACGCCTCTTAAATGTCTACAGGGTTTGTCATGGGGCAAGCTCATTCCAAATGAAGTGTTGTGAGCGGCTAGCCCGCGCTCGAACTTCATTAAAAGCACCCTTAACCCTTACCTGCGGTATTTCTTTAACACCTCCAAAAGCGTATTGGTTTCACTCTAGCCACGCACCGGCACCGGTTTGAATAGGCTCACTCACGACAAACGCTGGTATTCACAAATGGGTTTTCGGTGCTAACGCCGCATAGAAGTGGGCGCTTTGCTGCAAATATTTTTGCGTATAAGCCATGGATTTCTTGTCGCTGACCACGGTGTTGGCGCTTGCCGGCAGCACCACAGTGGCGGAAATGGCGGATGCTGCAATCACGGAGAAAAGATTGAAGTTCATAACACTAACCCTCGACGATTCAGTTGGCTTGCGTGCCGTTTAAGGCCGTGAAACCAACATACCGCCGAGGGCTATTGCACAGAAATTCATTTCACCACTAGGGTCTATCAGCCAGATTGATAGATGGCGTAGCCTTCTGCGGCAAGCGGCAAGCGTTAAGGCCGGTTGATGAATTTCACATCAGAAGGTGCGTCCATCGGCAAGGTTTGTACAGTCTTGCCCAGCTTGCCGGTTTTAGCATCGCGCTCCATGACCACGATGGCGTTGCTCATCTGGTTGGCGACCAGCAGGAACTTGCCATTGGGACTCAAGGCGAACTCACGCGGATGATCCCCTTCAACCGAACGGCGTTGGATTTCAGTCAGTTCGCCAGTTGTCTGATCAATGGCGAACACTAGCAATTCATTGGCTTTACCACGATTACTGACGTACAGGAATTTTCCATCCGCACTGGCGTGCAAGGCACCCGCCGCACGTTTTTCCTGAGGTTGACCGTGGGCCAGATCCACAGCTTGACGCTGTTTCAAATGACCGTCTGCGTAATCGAACACAAACACCTGAGCACTCATTTCAGTGGTCAGGTAGGCGTGCTTGCCATCTTTGGAGAACAGCAGATGCCGAGGACCGCTGCCTGCAGGCAGCTCAACCGCCGGGGGATTGGCGGCACCTAACGGGTGCTCGGGGTTGGCCGCTGGATCGTACTGGTAGACAAAAATCTTGTCCGCGCCCAAGTCATTGGCAAACACAAACTTGCCATCCGGCGATGACACGATTGAGTGCACATGAGCAGACATCTGACGCTCAGGGTTAACCCGACTGGCCTGATGACTGCTCATTTGCGTCACGGGCTGTAATTGGCCCTGAGCATTGACAGGTAACACGGCAAGACTGCCACCCGGGTCTTCGTGCACGCCGTAGTTGGCCACGAACAAGTAGCGTTCATCCGCGCTGAGGCTCGAATGCGTCGGCTCTTCACCCAACGACTTGACCTGATTGATCGGGGTCAACTCATTGGTTTTCGGGTCAATCGCCAGGCTGCTGACCCGGCCTACTACATCGGTTTGACCCTTGCCATTTTCATTGACCACAAAAAGGCGCTGCTGGTCTTTGGACAAGGTCAACCAGCTCGGATTGGCAGTTTTGAAAACTTGCAGGGGTTCAGGCGTGAGGTGGCCACTGTCGCTGTTGAACTTCAAACGATAGAGACCTTGGCTTTTGCCTTGGGTATAGGAGCCGACCAATAGCTCCACTTCGTTCTCGGAAGCGGCTTGCGCCGACATTGCACCGACACCTGAAGCCAACAACAAGGGCAACCATTTAAGCTTCATCAGCAACCTCGGACTCATCATCATTATTGTTGTTGCCCGTAAAGGCGCTTAAGCAGACCAGGCGATGCTCGCCCGCATCACCGTTCAGTAACCAGCTTTGCAATTGATCGTTAAAAACAGCCGCCTCAACTTGAGCGGCTGTAAACTCCCAGCGTTTTTCTGCACGACCGTCCATGGCTTGAATGAACAGACCCTTCTCGTCCATAGAGAATTCAAAGGCGTGCAGACCATCGATTTCCAGCATATCGCTGGTTTCAAGGGCCGCACGCAAGGTCTGGTTGGATTCGCTCATTAATCATTCACCTGTTGGAAAGGCGTAATGATAGGCCAAATAAACGTATGAACCTATGTCCAGCGACGTGCTCACTGAGCACGTCGCCAGTTTTGATCACATCAGCCGATGGCCCGGTTCGAGAACTTGCCATCCACCAAGCGTTGAATGCCGAGCGGGTTGGCATTTTTCAACACATCCGGCAGCAAGCTGTCAGGGTAATTCTGCAAGCACACCGGACGCAGAAAACGGTCGATGGCCAAGGTGCCCACCGACGTGCCGCGAGCATCGGAGGTCGCCGGATACGGCCCACCGTGGACCATCGAATCGCACACCTCAACGCCAGTCGGGTAGCCATTAAGCAGAATACGTCCGACTTTTTGCTCCAGTAACCCGGTCAATTCGCCGAACTGCTCAAAGTCAGTTGTTTCGCCTATCAGCGTTGCAGTGAGCTGACCGCGCAGGCCGTTAACGGCAGCACTCAGTTGGGCTTGATCGGCAACTTCAATCACCACCGTTGTCGGGCCAAAGACCTCCTCCTGCAATACCTCGTCGCCCTCCAGCAACAAGCTGATATCCGCCTTGAACAGCTGCGGTTGGGCCTGACGGCCTTGCTGCGTCTGCCCGGCCACGTGCTCGATACGGTCATGGCTGAGCAAGGCATCCAGGCCTTTGCCATAACTGCGCAAGGTGCCGGCGTTGAGCATGGTCTGTGCCGGTTGCTCGCTGATTTGTCCGGCCAATTGTTCGATGAACGCGGTAAAGGCCGGTGAGCGAATCCCGATCACCAGACCGGGATTGGTGCAGAACTGCCCGCACCCTTGTACCACAGAGGCTGCCAGTTCACGGGCAATGGTTGTGCTGCGCGTCGCCAAGGCCTGCGGCAGGATAATCACCGGGTTGATGCTGGACATCTCGGCGAAGACAGGGATCGGCTGCGCACGTGCTGCCGCCATGTCGCACAGCGCGCGGCCGCCGTGCAGTGAGCCGGTGAAACCGACCGCTTGAATGGCCGGGTGCTTGACCAATGCTTCACCGACGCCCGAGCCATAAATCATGTTGAACACACCAGCAGGCATGCCCGTGCGCTCAGCGGCACGAATCAACGCGTCCGCCACCCACTCCGCAGTAGCCATGTGCCCGCTATGAGCCTTGAACACCACCGGGCAACCGGCCGCCAGTGCCGAAGCGGTGTCACCGCCGGCCGTGGAAAAAGCCAACGGAAAATTACTCGCGCCAAACACCGCGACGGGCCCAACACCCAGACGGTACTGGCGCAGATCAGGACGAGGTAATGGGGTGCGATCCGGCAGTGCCTGATCAATGCGTGCTCCATAAAAATCGCCACGGCGCAGCACCTTGGCAAACAAACGCATTTGCCCGCTGGTACGCCCCCGCTCTCCCTGTATACGACCCGCAGGCAATGCCGTTTCTCGGCACACTGTGGCGACAAACTCATCGCCCAGTGCATCCAGCTCATCCGCAATGGCGTCGAGAAATTCAGCACGGCGTTCGGCACTCAAGGCCCGAAATGCCGGGTAAGCGCTGGCAGCTGCGGTCGCGGCGCGATCAACTTCCTGCGGTGTTGCCTGATAAAAATCGTAGGCCAGTGTTTCGCCCGTGGTGGCATCGACACTCTTGACCAGGGTGCTGCCTTCAGCGCTGCGTTGGCCGCCGATGTAGTTGTGTCCGAGAATCTGCGTCATGGGGTTTCCTTTTAAAGTGTGCCGATGCTGCCGGGTTCGAATACCGCGTCCACCGGGGCAATACCGTTGACCAGGGGTGCGCCAAACTCGGCTTGACTGATTTCGAAAATATCGCCGGGCTGCGTGCGAATGCCATCACCGAACGACAGGGTCGCCGTGCCGAAAAAGTGAATATGCACATCTCCCGGCCGCAGAAACTGGCTGTATTTGAAATGGTGATATTCGAGGTTTTCCAGGCTGTGACACATATTGGCTTCGCCGCTGAGAAACTCGTTCTCCCACAGCACTTGGCCGTTACGCAGAATCCGGCTGCGACCCGCCAAATGCTGGGGCAGTTCGCCGACCCGCAGTTCAGGCCCGTACGAACAGCTGCGCAGTTTTGAATGGGCCAGATACAGGTAGTTTTTACGTTCCATTACGTGGTCAGAAAATTCGTTACCTACGGCGAAGCCCAGTCGATAAGGCTTGCCGTCATGACCGATGACATACAGGCCACCGATTTCCGGCTCTTCGCCCGCATCTTCGGCAAACGGCGGCAAGGGGAACGGCTGGCCGGGGCGTACGACAATACTGCCGTCGCCTTTGTAGAACCACTCAGGTTGCACACCGGCCTGACCCGTAGCTGGCTTGCCGCCCTCCACACCCCATTTGAAGATGCGCATGGTGTCGGTCAAGGTCGACTCATCGCCCGCCTGCTGGTGCATTTTGTCCCGCGCCGAAGCACTGCCCAAATGGGTCAAGCCGGTGCCGCTGATCAGCATATGCGCCGGATCAGGGTGGTCCAGCGGCGGTAAAACCCGCAAATCTGCCAATAACGTCGGGTAATCATGGGTCATTCCCAAACCCTGTTGGTCAACGAGTTGGGCGAGGCCGATGCCCGCTTCAATCGCGGCCAGGGCCAACTCACGCACGCTGGTTGCATCCTGCACTTCACGCACCAGGCCACCGTCTACCAACCCGACACGGCGCTCACCGTTGTTCAATTCAAACTGTACTAAACGCATAACAAGCTTCCTTAAGGATGAGTGGCCGCACGTGCGCTGGCCGCAAATTCAGTGGGTTTGAGCACGTGTTTGCGCTCCAGTACGCGGTACACGACAACCGTCAGGAATAACCCGAACACCATCACGCCCGAGAGGAAATACAGGCCCGAGGCCAGATTGCCGGTGTATTCCTTGAGTGCACCAATCACGAACGGGCCGATATAGCCGCCGAGGTTGCCGACCGAATTGATCAAGGCAATCCCGGCCGCCGCACTGGCGCCTGCAAAAAAGCGACCCGGCAACGTCCAGAAAATTGCCGTGCAGGAGAACAGCGAGAACGCCACCAAACACAGCGCCCCCAGTTGCAACACCGGAACCGTCAACCATGCGCTGAAAAACAAGCCAATCGCGCCCACGACATACAGCCCGGCCAAATGCCCGTAGCGGTCATTCAAACGGTCTGAACTGCGCGGGATGATCAGCAGGCCGATGATGCCGAAGATGTACGGCACAGAGGACACAAAGCCGGTGGTCAGGTCACTGCCGCCAAACTGTTTGATCAGCGTGGGCAACCACAGGCCCAGACCGTAGATGCTCAAAGTAACGGGCAGGTAGAACAGCGCGAGCAACAACACACGCTTGTCTTTGAGTGCATGCAACGGATTGCCATGACGGGTCTGGCCGTATTCCTGCAAGTCCTTTTCCAGCTCACCCACCAGCCAGTCCTTCTCGGGCTGAGTCATCCATTTGACCTGTTTCGGGCCATCCGGCAGGTAACGCAGTACAGGCCAGGTGAGCAGAATGGCCGGCATGCCAATCACGATAAACAGCCATTGCCAGCCGTGCAGGCCGAACACGCCTTCCATCCCGAGCAAACCGCCCGATATGGGCCCGGTAATCATCATGGCGATGGGTTGCGAGAGGATGAACAGGCCCAGAATTTTGCCGCGATGACGCACCGGGAACCACTGAGTGATGTAGTACAGAACGCCGGGAAAGAACCCTGCTTCGGCGACGCCGAGTAAAAAACGCATGACATAGAAACTGTGCGGCCCCTGCACAAACGCCATGCCAATCGTGATGGCGCCCCAGGTCAACATGATGCGGGCAAACCAGCGCCGCGCGCCGAAGCGCTCCAGCATCAGGTTACTGGGAATCTCCATCAGGAAATAACCGATAAAGAACAAGCCCGCGCCCAACCCATAAGCCGCGTCGCCAATACCGACGTCAGCGCCCATGTGCAGCTTGGCAAAGCCCACGGCAGAGCGGTCTACATAGGCAATGAGGTACAGCAGGATCAGAAACGGAATGAGTTTTAACGTAATGCGGCGAATAAGCCCGAGTTCCTGGCTCATATGACGGTCTCCCATTGTTTTTGTTATGGCACCTCTGGAGTGGCCTCAGGCGGGAAAATGCCAGGATCAGCTCTCAGTTAAAAACGACTATATAGTAATACTATTTACTCAACAACACTTCCAAGACAGCATTTTTCCAGCTACTTTAGGAGCATAAAAACCAATTAGTCATACAATAAGAGAGCCCGACATGTCTGATAAAACGCCTCCCCTGCGCTCCGCCCAATGGTTTGGCAGCGCGGACAAAAACGGCTTCATGTACCGCAGCTGGATGAAGAATCAAGGCATTGCCGACCATCAGTTTCAGGGCAAACCGATCATTGGTATCTGCAACACTTGGTCCGAACTGACGCCGTGCAACGCCCATTTCCGTACCATTGCTGAGCACGTCAAGCGCGGCGTCATCGAAGCAGGCGGCTTCCCGGTTGAATTTCCGGTGTTCTCCAACGGCGAATCGAACCTGCGCCCGACCGCCATGCTGACCCGCAATTTGGCCAGCATGGACGTGGAAGAAGCCATTCGCGGCAATCCGATTGACGGCGTTGTGCTGTTGACCGGCTGCGACAAAACCACCCCTGCCCTGTTGATGGGGGCCGCCAGCTGCGACGTCCCCGCTATCGTGGTGACCGGTGGACCGATGCTGAACGGCAAGCACAAGGGCAAAGACATCGGCGCTGGCACTATCGTCTGGCAGATGCATGAGTCTTATAAAGCGGGCGCCATCAGCCTCGACGAGTTCCTCTCGGCAGAAGCCGGCATGTCACGCTCGGCGGGCACCTGCAACACCATGGGCACCGCCTCGACCATGGCGTGTATGGCCGAAGCATTAGGCACGTCATTGCCGCACAACGCTGCGATTCCGGCGGTCGATTCGCGCCGTTACGTACTCGCGCACATGTCCGGCATGCGTGCAGTGCAAATGGTGCGTGAAGACCTGCGCCTGTCCAAAGTGCTGACCAAAGAAGCCTTTGAAAATGCGATTCGGGTCAATGCGGCCATTGGCGGCTCGACCAATGCGGTGATCCATTTGAAAGCCATCGCCGGGCGCATTGGCGTCGATCTGGAGCTGGATGACTGGACCCGTATCGGTCGCGGCACTCCGACGCTGGTGGACTTGCAGCCTTCCGGGCGCTTCCTGATGGAAGAGTTCTACTACGCGGGTGGCCTGCCTGCCGTGCTGCGCCGGATGGGTGAAAACAACTTGATTCCGCACCCCAATGCACTGACCGTCAATGGTCAGAGCCTATGGGACAATGTGAAAAACTCGCCGATTTACGGCGACGACGAAGTCATCCGTGCGATTGAAAACCCGCTGGTGGCGGACGGTGGTATCTGCGTATTACGCGGTAACCTGGCGCCTCTGGGTGCCGTATTGAAACCCTCTGCTGCCACCCCGGCGCTGATGAAACACCGCGGGCAAGCCGTGGTATTTGAAAACTTCGACATGTATAAAGCGCGCATCAACGACCCGGAACTGGACGTCACCGCCGATTCGATACTGGTGATGAAAAACTGTGGGCCCAAGGGTTATCCGGGCATGGCCGAAGTGGGCAACATGGGCTTGCCGGCCAAGCTGCTGGCCCAGGGCGTGACTGACATGGTGCGTATTTCCGATGCGCGCATGAGCGGCACGGCCTATGGCACCGTGGTCTTGCATGTGGCACCCGAAGCTGCGGCGGGCGGGCCATTGGCTGCCGTGCAAGAAGGTGACTGGATCGAACTGGACTGCGCCAGCGGGCGTTTGCACCTGGACATCAGCGACGCAGAACTGGCTGCCCGACTGGCCGACATCGAACCGCCAAAAAACCTGCTGATTGGCGGCTATCGCCAGCTGTACATCGACCACGTCATGCAGGCCGATCAGGGTTGCGACTTTGACTTTCTGGTCGGTTGCCGCGGATCAGAAGTGCCGCGTCATTCACATTGATAGTGCAATATCTGTAGCCGCAAGGTGGCAAAAAACCCGTAGCAGCTGACGAGCTCTGCGAGGCTGCGATCGGCGGCAAAGCCGTCGTAAATCCAAATAACCCGATGCATCAGAAACATCGTGGTCATACCGTTTGCGACGATTGCATCGTCGAACGTAGCCTCGCATTACTCGTCAACTGCTACAGCTTGATCAGGGCTTTACCTGACAGGTCATGCTCGCGCCTTTGGTTGTCGGGCATATCGCAGCCCTGGCCAGCAACTACAAAACGCCGCGAGTTCAGGGTTTTGTGAGGTTTACGCCTGTCGTGGCTGTTATCATCGGTGCCTTTCTGCCACAGGATCGACCTACGCCCTATGGATTATCGTCAGCCCTCCGAGCGCAAAAGTATGCACGCGCGCATCGTTCAGGAACTGGGCATGCAAATTGTTTCCGGGCGCTTTAAGCCCGATGACAAACTGCCCGCAGAAGCCTTGCTGTGCGAAGAGTATGCCGTCAGCCGTCCAGTGCTGCGCGAAGCCACGCGGGTGTTGCTTGCCAAAGGCCTGGTGTACTCCAAACCGCGCGTAGGAACGGTGGTCAAGCCACGGCGCGAGTGGCACATGCTTGACCCCGATGTGCTGCATTGGCTGATGCAGAGTTCGCCGCAAAACGAATTCTTTGCCTTGCTGACCAGTGTGCGCAGCATTATCGAACCCGCCGTGGCCGCCCTCGCCGCTCAGCACGCGACCGAGGAAGAAATCGCCTCTATTCGTGATGCCTATGAGCGCATGGAAAAAGCTGAAACACCTGAAGCGTTGTTACAGCCCGACCTGGATTTTCACAGTCGCATTGCCGATGCTACTCACAATGACTTGCTTGCCAACCTGTGCAATATGCTGTCGTTGGCGTTGCGTGAAGCGTTAAAGCATTCAAATCGCCGTCCCAACTTGCATGAACTGGCGCTGCCTCGGCACAAGGCCATTTTGACGGCCATCGAAAACCACGACGCATTGGGCGCGCGGCATGCCACGCTGGTGCAACTGGATGATGCACGCACGGCGCTGGATACAGTGCTAAGCCAAGAACCCGTCACCGTGTGAACGCCACGGGGCGCAGAAACATCCCGTGGTTTAAACGCTTGAGCAGATACACCCCAGTGAAATACACGGCCTGAATACTCGCCGGTGTCCCATCCCTTCACTGAGATCTGCCATGCGTTATTCCACTGTTGCGCTTTCCATTGCTGCCTGCCTGAGCCTGTCATTGGCCTCTGTGGCCGCTCATGCACTCACTCCCTCTTCGTCTGACAGCCAAACATCCAAGACTCAAAAAGCCTTGTTGATTGGTGTGGACGGTATGCAATACGAAAAACTCCAGGAAGCCATTGCACAGAACATGGCCCCGCACATTGGCAGCCTCAAACTGGCCAAAAGTTACATCGGTGGCGTTGACGGCACCTCAACTGAACAACTGACCAACAGCGGGCCGGGTTGGGCGACTATTTTGACTGGCAGTTGGGTGAACCGGCATCAAGTCGACGCCAACAATGGTGCATTGCGCAACCAGGCGCCCAGCCTGTTTGAACAACTCAAGCGCGCCGCGCCACAGCGCAAGACGACCAGTATTGTCAGTTGGGGCACCATTAACGACAACTTCGCCGAAGACATCGCCCAAGGCTATATCGACACCGGCACCAAATGCCTGGACGTGGATCAGTGTGTGGCCGATAAAGCCGGCTACGAACTTGAATATGGCAAGTCTGACCTGGTATTCGCCCACTTCGACGAGCCTGATCTGGCGGGTCACGATCATGGTTTTGCCACCGAGTATCAACAGGCCATTCAAGGCGTAGATGCGCAGGTGGGCCAGTTGCTGTCGGCGCTGGAACGTCGTCAAACGACTCATCCCAAGGAGGATTGGTTAGTCATCGTCTCGCCAGACCACGGCCGTCGACTACCTGATGGGTACAACCATGGGCAACAAACCCTGAGTGAAAAGACCACCTTTATTGCGATGAACAAATCGGCTAACGCGCAACTGACCGACCCTGTCAGCGCGCCAACCAACCCAGGGCACAGCGGTTTGTATGGCTTTGCCAGTCAGGCCGACATCACCCCCACAATACTGAAGCACTTTGGCGTCACCCCGAATGCGGCACAGCACTCAATGGACGGGTTGCCCCTGATCGGTGCACTGGGCGTCAGACAACTTACCGCTCAGGCTGTACCGGCCAGCTCGCAGGTGGTGCTGACGTGGCAAGGCGACAAACCGCGTGGCAAACCCGTACACATTTACCGTGACGGTCAGCACATCGCCTCTGTGCCCAATCATCAGGGTGAATACATCGATAACGACGTGAAAGACATCAATGGCAACGTCAACTACACCGTAGAAATGAATAAGGTGCCGGTATCACGCTTGGTGACCCTGCAACACTGAAACGACGGACATAAAAAAGGCGCTAACCAATTGCTCGGGTAGCGCCTCTTTTTACATCAGCGGTTAGGCCAGGCTTTTGCTGACCACTTCAAACACATCGCTGGACAGGTCGCCTGAGTTGCGAATGCGCTCAAGCTCAGCCTTCATCAACGCCTGACGGGCGCTGTCGTATTTACGCCAGCGGGTCAATGGCGCCAATTGACGGGAAGCAATCTGCGGGTTCAAGGCGTTCAGCTGGATCACCAGATCGGCCAGGAAGCGATAACCCGAACCATCAGCTGCATGGAAGTTGATCAGGTTCTGGCCGGCAAAGGCACCCACCAGCGCGCGCACCTTGTTCGGGTTTTTCAGGGTAAACGCCGGGTGCTCCATCAACTGCTGCACGCGCTGCAAACCGCCAGGCAAGGTGCTGCCCGCCTGCACGCTGAACCATTGGTCCATGACCAGTGGATCATCTTTGAAATGATCGGCAAAACTGGCCAGCGCGGCGGCTTTCTCGGCCTCGAAAGGCGAGTTGACCAGTACCGCCAGCGCGGTCAGGCGCTCGGTCATGTTGTCGCTGTGCTCGAACTGCTCCAGCGCAGCCGCCAAAACCTCAGGTTTACCCGTCAGCATCAAGTAAGACAGCGCAATATTTTGCAGGGCGCGACGGGCAAAATGCTCGGCTTCTGCCACATAGGGCGTGACTTTGGACACCGCGCGGTTGGCCTGATAACGCGACCACAGATCATCGAACAGGCTTTGCGCCAGTTGCTTGCGGGCAAACTCGCGGGCCGTGTGGATCGCGTCGACATCGGCCACTTCGCTGATTTCAGTGAGGTAAGCCTCACCCGGCAACGACAGCATCTCGGCCACCATGGCCTGATCCAGGCTCGCATTGTTGAGCACGCTGCGCAGCGCCTCAACCAAACGCGGGTCCAGCGTCAGGGCTTCGCCACGTTGATGCTGGGCGATCAAGTCCTGCAACACCTGCACCGACAGTTGCTGACCCGCATCCCAGCGGTTGAAACCATCGCTGTCGTGTTGCATCAGGAACATCAACTGGTCACGGCTGTAGGCAAACTGCAATTTGACCGGCGCCGAGAAACCGCGCAACAGCGAGGGCAGCGGCTTTTCAGGCACGCCCACGAAGGTGAAGGTTTGCTCGGCTTCGGTCACCGACAGCACCCGCGTGGTGCCCGCAACGTTCGTCTCGCCCGTCAGTTGCAGCGGCAGTTCAGCGCCTTGGACGTTCAACAGGGCCAGTTCAACCGGAATCACGAACGGCAGTTTTTCAACCTTGTCCGGGGTCGCCGGGCAGCTTTGGGCGAAGGTCAGGCTGTAGGTCTTTTGCGCCGCATCATAGTGCTCGCTGACCGCCAGACGCGGTGTACCGGCCTGGCTGTACCAGCGCTTGAACTGGGACAGGTCGGCGCCATTGGCGTCTTCCATGGCCTTGATAAAGTCATCGCAGGTCACGGCCTGACCATCATGGCGCTCAAAGTACAGGTCGCTGCCCTTGCGAAAGCCTACTTCGCCCAGCAGGGTGTGGATCATGCGCACCACTTCCGAACCCTTTTCGTAGACCGTCAGGGTGTAGAAGTTGGAGATTTCGATAAAGCTGTCAGGGCGCACGGCATGGGCCATAGGGCCGGCATCTTCGGCAAACTGGTGGGTGCGCAGGTAAGCCACATCTTGAATACGCTTGACCACCCGCGAGTTCATGTCGGCCGAGAATTGAGAGTCACGAAACACCGTGAACCCTTCCTTGAGCGACAGCTGGAACCAGTCGCGGCAAGTCACGCGATTGCCCGACCAGTTGTGGAAGTATTCGTGCGCGACAATCGCTTCAACGCGCTGATGCGCAGCGTCGGTGGCGGTTTCGGCGCGAGCCAGGACGGCGCTGGAGTTGAAGATGTTGAGACCTTTGTTCTCCATCGCGCCCATGTTGAAGTCACTGACGGCAACGATCATGAAAATGTCCAGATCGTATTCACGGCCGTAGGTTTCTTCGTCCCAGCGCATCGACTTTTTCAGGCTGGTCATGGCGTGCTGGCACTTGTCGATGTTTTCCGGCTCGACATAAATGCGCAGGGCGACGTCGCGGTCGGTCATGGTGGTAAAGGTGTCTTCAACGCACCACAAATCGCCGGCCACCAGGGCAAACAGATAAGCCGGTTTCATGAACGGGTCTTCCCAGGTCGCCCAGTGCCGACCATCTTCGTCGGGGCCACTGGCGATCGGGTTGCCGTTGGACAGCAGTATCGGGTAACGATGCTGCTCCGCGACCACGGTGGTGGTGAACTTGCTCATCACGTCCGGGCGGTCGAGGTAATAGGTGATCTTGCGAAAGCCCTCGGCTTCGCATTGGGTGCAGAACATCGTGCCGGACTTGTACAAGCCTTCCAGCGCGGTATTGGATTCGGGGTGGATCTTGACGCTGGTGTCGACCACAAACTGTTCGCTGGTCGGGTGCAGGATCAAGTGGCTGTCGGTCAGTTGATAGTCCGCTGCGGTCAGTTCGGCATCATCCATCGCCACACTCAACAGCTGCAGTTGCTGACCGTCCAGCGCCAGCGCCGGCAAACCTGCGCCGCGCGCAGGGTTGCGGCGCATCACCAATTGCGCATGGACCAACGTGTGATCCTCGAACAACTCAAAGGTCAGGTGCGTCTCGTCGATTAAATACTCGGGCGCCTGATAGTCCTTCAGGTAGATCATTTGCGGTTGTTCGGTGCGCATGCGGGTGTCCTTTTACTGATGCACGGCCAGCTGGTAGGCCGTGTATTTGCGAATATTGATAACGCCGGTGTCAAAGATCAGGTATTGGCCCTTGATCCCCATCAGCGTGCCTTCAACGATCGGATCCTTGTCCAGATTAAAGCTGACAATCTTGCTCGGGTACTGTTCAACCGGGTAACAAATCTCGATAGGCTCGACGCTATGCAAGGGTTGGACCGCTTGCAAGCCAAAACGCTCCTGCAAGCTGTTCAAACCTTCGGCGCAGCTGTCGAACAGCTGATCACGCACCGCTGCGAGGTCGACCGGCTCGGCATTGCTCTTTAGCAGTGCCCGCCAGTTAGTGCGGTCAGCCACTTGCGAGCGAAACAGGTCTTCGACAAAACCCGACTGCTGGCGAGTCGCGACGCGCACGATTGGCAACGCTTGACTGGCGCCCTGATCGAGCCAGCGTGTGGGCAGTTGTGTGCCACGGGTAATACCAACCTTGACGCCCGAAGAGTTGGCCAGATACACCACGTGATCGGTCATGCAGAACTGCTCGCCCCACGACGGATCCCGGCACGTGCCAGCGTCGTAATGGCAGCGCTCCGGGCTCATGATGCACACATCGCACTGCGCCAGCTTGGTCATGCACGGGTAGCAATAACCCTGACTGAAGCTCTTCTTGGTTTTGCGTCCGCAGTGGGAACAGTAAATCTCTCCCAGGAATTCCAGACGCAGTTTAGTGCCGATCAATGGATTGACTGGCACCTCGGTATCGCCCAAACGAAACGCGTATTGAACGGTCGGCCCTTCCAGACGTGCCGACATTTTGCTGATTGCACCGCGACCAATCTCAATCAATGGATGGCATCCGACTTGAACAGGATGTTCGGCACCGGCGCCGACTTGGAGCTGCACTCCTGCGGGCCCATGTAGCCAGTGCGCTGGTCTTCGGGCAGGTTGTTGACTTCCCAGGCGATCATGGCCTGCAACGACAGCTCGCGTTGCTCGGGGGTCAATTTGTTGCCGTCAGCCCATTTACCGATTTCTACGGCCAGTTTCAGACTCTGATAGATCTCGGGTGTGATGTTTTTAATCATTTCGTTGAAAGAGGACATGTTTCTGGTTCCGCTCTTTAAAAAATAGTGAGGTAACGGTCGCAACACGATTCGTAGCAGCTGCCGAAGGCTGCGTTCGACGGCGCAGCCGTCGTAAAATAAGGCAGTTCGGTATGCCTGTTAAACCCGGTATTCAGATTTTACGATCGCTTCGCAATCGGACGCCGCCTTCGGCAGCTGCTACGGGTGCATCGCAAGTTTGCGTCGTGCCCAAAGCCCGCCCAGCAAGCCGGTCAGGCAGCCAATTATCAACCCGCCCACATGCGCCGCGTTGGCAATCTGGCCAAAGCCGATCATCGACACCAACCCGGACATGCACAGCGCCAGCCACACCAGCATCATCACCAACACGCCACGAGGCAGGGAGTACATGGGGTTGGGCGACATCAACTGGTAAATCCAGATATGCCCCAGCAAGCCGTACAACACCCCCGACAACCCGCCAAACAGACTCGGGCCGCCGAACAGGTATTGGGCAAAGTTGGACACCAAGCTGAATAACAGGCTTAGGCCGATCAGCTTGATGCTGCCCTGACGCATTTCAATACGTCGCCCCAGTTCCCAGAACCACATACCGTTCATGGCGATGTGCAGGAAACCGAAGTGAATCAGCATGGGGGTAAACAGCCGCCACCATTGCCCTGACGCCAGGGTCTCGGACAACGGGGCAAACTGGATATATTGACCGCGAATGGTGTAATCGACAAAGGTCAGCCCGCTCAGGGTCGAGAGGTTATCGCCCAGTTGCGTGACGACCGCTACAAGTACACACAGCAGCAAGATAATCGCGGTGGCCGGGCTGTCGCGCAATTGCCGGACCAAGCCTGGACGGGCCATCGGTGCCGGGCGCTCGACAACCGGCAGCTCGTGCTCAGGATCACCTGCGGGAAAGCGCTGATACAGATTACGGACATCTTCGGCAATGTTGTCGGGTGCCCACAGCACCTGCTCGCCCGCCTCTTCACTGACCCGATGGGGCACTTGCAGGCGCTTGAGCAAGGCCACAAAACCGCTTAAATCGACCGACAACGGTAGACGCAACACCTGTACAACACTCATTGAATCGCCTCCGGGCGTTCGACGTCGACCCACACAAACTTGCCCGGATCGAGGCGGGTTTCCTGATCAAGCCGGTAAGCCACCAGTTTGCCGTACAGCACGGCACTGTAATCGAGACAGGCCAAGTTGGGCCGGATAGGCGCGGGTTTGCCGCTGCGCCAGTAATGCCCGACAAATAACAAGGGCTCATGGCTACCGTAACGTAACAACGCGCTCTTCTCGGTCGAGGACAGCGGTTTTTGCGCCACGCGCTCGGGCAGTGCGTCAGGTTGAAACACAATATCTCCGTAAGTCTTGGGGTCGTCTTCCCAGAACTTGGTACGGAAGAACGCCCGCGTTAACCCATCGCCACCGGTCAGGGTCATGCCATCGGGCAAACGCATGTCGGTGCCGCGCAACAGCCGGTTGAAGGTCAGGTTGGCGAAGCTGCCAGGCTGGGCCGCGGCCTGCAAAAAGGGTTCATCAATGCAGCCATCGGGGTATTGCTGTCGCAGAGAGGCAATCACCTGCGCATCCCAGCAGGCGTGTACCACGCGAAAGCGTCCGGCATCGACAAACAGCGGCATGTCGTAAAACCACTGCACAAACGTACGCCACTCGTCCGGGTACGCCTCGAACTGCTCAAGGGTTTCGTGGATAAGGCGGGCATGACGCGGGTTGTGTTCGCGCACAAACTGCTTGCCGCTGCCCGCCGGGGCCGGTGTGCACCAGCCCAGCGCGTTGAATTCATGGTTGCCCATCAGGCACAGCGCCTGACCGGCCTGAACCATGTCGTAGACGATGTGCAACGACTCGCGAATGCGCGGGCCGCGATCAATGATGTCGCCCAGGAACACCGCCATGCGTTGAGGGTGTCGCCAAATACCGGCGAGTTTTCGATAACCCAGACGCTCCAGCAGGTGCTCAAGGGTATGAGCACAGCCATGCACGTCACCGATCAGATCGTAACTGCGCGCTGGATCGAGCATCAGTCAGCCCTGCCGCCCAGTCGGCTACCCCAGCCCAGCTTGGTCCGACACACTTCATAGTAGTTGTGGTCCAAAGGATGAATCAGACGCAGCTTTTGTGCTTTTTTGCTGACGGTCACGGTGTCACCCGGCGCGCAGGTGAAATGGTTCTGACCGTCGCAGGAGACTTGCGGGTAAATTTGCATGTCCTTGGCCACCACGATTTTCAGCTCGCTGTTGCCGTCGACCACAATGGGTCGGCTGCTCAGGGTGTGTGGATACATCGGGACGATGACGATGGCATCCAGTTTGGGATGCATGATCGGGCCACCCGCCGACATCGCGTAAGCCGTTGAGCCGGTCGGCGTGGCCACGATCAGGCCGTCGGCTTTCTGGCTGCACACGAACTGACCGTCGATATGCAGTTCGAATTCGATCATGCGCGTGGATTTACCGGGATGCAGCACCACATCATTGAGCGCATCGCCCTGACCGATGGCCTCGCCATGACGGCGGACTTCGGCTTGCAGCAAAAAACGGTTTTCAACCAGATAGTGGCCGTCGAGCACCTCGGCGACTTTGACTTCCAGCTCGTCAGGTCGAATGTCGGTCAAAAAGCCCAGACTGCCCCGATTGATACCCAGCACCGGGACGTTATGACGGGCCAGGGCACGGGCCGCGCCCAATAAACTGCCATCGCCGCCTACCACAATCACCATGTCACAGACTTCACCCAGCAGTTTGCGCGAGGACGTTTGCAGACCATGGCCGGGCAACACTTCACCGATGGTGTCTTCGAGGATCACGTGCATGTGCCGTTCAAGCAGGAATTTTTTCAGTCGGCGAACCGTATCGAGCACCTGAGAACTGCCCAAACGACCAATGATGCCGATATTACGAAATTGCTCCATGAGGCTCCTGCAAGATTCTAGGCGGGCTAAAACAGCGATTATGGGCGAAACGCGCCGATAGACAAAACCCTTTCAGCCCTGTGGCCGCTCGCTGTTTGATTGCAGTGGCAGGCGTAACCCGCTGGATGCTGCCATATTGACAGGCACATTCTCAGGGTGATGCCAAACAGCTATGCTCGGATCATGATCCTATTTCCCGACTTGCTCACCCTGCCCCATCAATTGCGTCACCCGCAGGTGCGTGATCTGGCGTGGGTGATACTTGCCCCGCCGATGCTCGAACACACCCCTTGGCCACAGCGTCATCCCTTGACGGGCAGCGACTGGGTGCAGGCGCCGCAGCAACTTGAGTGCTGGCTGCGTGAACTGGATCAACACAGTGAGCCGCTCCAGCAATGGCTGGCGTTGGCCACCACGCGCCGACTGGGCCGTTATTACGAACGACTCTGGCACTTTGCACTGCAACAGGCGCCAGGGGTTGAGCTGATTGCCGCCAACCTGCCCATCCGCGTGCGCGGGCATACTTTGGGCGAGCTGGACTTTTTACTGCGAGACCGCGACGGTGTGCACCATCTGGAAATGGCCATAAAACTCTACCTTGGACCGCAACAGGGCGACGGTCGCGACCCGGCGCAGTGGCTTGGCCCCGGCAGCAATGACCGGCTGGAGCGCAAGCTAAAGCACTTCACCCAGCACCAGCTGCCCATGTCGAGCCGTTCTGAGAGCCGCGAAATCCTCGCGGGGCTCGATATCCAAGCCTTCAGCGCGCATATGTGGCTGGGCGGCTATTTACTCTACCCGTGGCCCGGCCATTCGCAGCCGCCTGCCGGTGTCCATCCGCAACACCTGCGCGGGCGCTGGTTGCACCAGAGTGACTGGCCAGCGTTTATCCGGCAAAGTGCCGCCGGCTGCTGGCAGCCCTTGCCCCGCCATGCCTGGCTGGCGCCGGCCCGTTACGGCGCCGAAGGCTTGTGGAGCGAGCAACAGCTCGCAGTCTGGCTGGCCGAATTGCACCCACAGGCCCCGGCGCAACTGTTGGTGCGCCTGAGTGAAAACGGCGACGGTGACTGGGAAGAGGCTGAACGGTTGTTTTTAGTCTCCGATCTTTGGCCCAATGTGCCGGGCACCCCTGAAAACTGACACATCTCACGTGCGACATGGCGCAACCGGTTTAAAGTAATCACACGCCGTCACACAAGAACGGCGGTTTTTGACCTGAACCGTGAGGAAACACCATGTCCTGGAAAAGCTCCGCCGACCACTACAGCCGAATGTCCATCGCCTTGCACTGGTTGATGGTGCTGCTGTTCGTACTGATCTACGCCTCGATTGAGTTTCGCGGAATTTTCCCGAAAGACAGTGACGGTCGAAACTTGATGAAAGACGCGCATTTCATGCTCGGGCTCACCGTCTTTACGCTGGTGTGGTTGCGCCTGCTAGCCAGAACCCTGGGCGTCGCTCCGAAAATCACGCCCACCCCACCCGCCTGGCAGACGGCTCTCGCCACCCTGATGCACTGGGCGTTGTACCTGTTCATGATCGCCATGCCGGTCCTGGGTTATCTGGTCTTGAGCTTCAACGACAAGTCAGTGTTCTTTTATGGCTTCGATCTGCCGGTGCTTACCGCTAAAGACCCGGATTTCGCCAAGCAAATCAAAAGTTGGCATGAGCTGGGCGGCACCATCGGTTATTGGCTGATTGGCTTGCATGCGTTGGCCGGGCTGGCTCACCACTACCTGATCAAGGACAACACTCTGCTGCGCATGCTGCCAGAACGCCGCTGAACGGCGGCTCCCGCGGTGTCGGGGCATTCATAGCTACAATGCTGTGCCCGGTAAAATCCCCGCAGGCCAAGGCCTGCGGGGCATGCGAAATGCCTAGGGCGCCGTCGCTTAAGTTCAAAGGATGAATCCAGATGAACTTTCCAAACCGCTCAGACCTCCCATCTTCAACGCGTCGGATGAATCATCCAGCGCACGCTTGATTTAATTATCTTGATACGCAGAGGGAGTAATCACTATGAGTCATCAACTGACAGGTAGAAAAATACTGTTTATCACCTCCAATACGGGCATCGAACGTGACGAGCTGATTAAACCGTTGGAAGCTCTCAAGGCGCAGGGTGCTTCTGTCACCCACGGTTCAAGTGAAGGCGGTACTACCCAGACATTCGTTCAGGACACTGAGAAAGATCGTACAGTCGAATCTCAGGCTGCGCTGGCCGAACTCAAAGCGTCGGATTTTGATGCGCTAGTGATTCCAGGCGGTACAGTCAACGCCGATACACTGCGACTGGATGAACACGCTCAGCGCCTGGTCAAAGAATTCGCTGATGCGGGTAAAGTCATCGCCGCGATTTGCCATGGCCCATGGTTGCTGATTAACGCAGGGGTTATCTCGGGCAAAACCCTCACCTCCTATCCCAGCGTCAAGCTTGATCTGGAAAATGCCGGTGCTGCCGGTTGGGTAGATGTCGAGGTCAAGCAATGCCAAGCCAATGGCTGGACCCTGATTACTTCGCGTACACCCAAAGACATCCCGGCCTTCAATAAGGCGATCGCAGGGGCGCTTGAAGGGGCATAAGGCTGGACATACGTTAAAAGATTAAGACGGCTATGACCGGCACGACAAAACGTGCCGGTCATTTTCACCGCTGCTGTTTCACTTATTCATGGACACAACTGCGGCCTTGCCACCCTCTAACCGGAAGGCAAACGTCACGCGGGCTACGACCTTGAACCCTGTGAGCTGATCTTCCGTGACGCAAAAGCCATTGATCATCGAGGGCATTGCACAGGCGGGGCAGCGCCAACACCCTACTTCGCCAACGCACGCAACCTGCTCAGTTCTTCATCCCCCAACACAATGCCGTCACTCAAGGATTTGGCCCGCTCTATAAAACGTCGATCTCCCGGCATACGCTCAAGACCCACACCCTGCATCTGACGTACCAGCTCAGCACTGCGCTCGGCAAAGTTGTTGCCCGCGGATTTGCTCGGGTCGATCACAATTAATAATTGCCCCGTCCAGGGCGTCTGCGCGCCAGGGTGTTTCGACCAGTCAAACTCAAACGAGAAGTTACCCCCCGTCAACGCGGCCGCCAGCAGTTCCACCATCATCGACAGCGCCGAACCCTTGTGCCCCCCAAACGGCAGCAAGGCTCCGCCGTCGAGAATTTCTTTGGGGTTTTCAGTCGCCTCGCCGTGTTTATCGACGCCCATGCCCGCAGGTAACGTATGGCCCTTGCGCGCAGCAATTTGCACGTCGCCGTGGGCAATTGCACTGGTGGCCAAATCAAAAACGATGGGCGAGCCGCCCGCACGCGGTGCGGCAAAAGCGATCGGGTTAGTCCCGAATAGCGGTTTGGAGGCGCCATGCGGCACCACGCAGGTCATGCTGTTAACCACGCTCAATGCCACCAGCCCCTCTTCGGCGAACGGCTCAACGTCGGGCCATAACGCCGCGAAGTGATGGGAGTTGCGTATCGCCAATACAGCAATACCGGCACTGCGGGCCTTTTCCACCAGCAACCCTCGGGCCGCTGCCAACGCAGGCTGGGCAAAGCCATTGGCCGCGTCCACCCGCACAAAACCGCTCGCTACGTCCTCAACCACCGGCACCGCCTGGCCATCCACCCAGTGGCTGGCCAGTGACGACAAATAACCGGGAATGCGGAATACCCCGTGACTGTAGGAGCCGTCTCGCTGCGCCCGTGCGCAGTTGTCAGCCAACACCTGCGCCACCGCCGCAGAGGTACCGTGGCGTTCGAAGATCTGTTGCAAGAGGGCTGTCAATTCGCCGAGGGTCAGCGATGAAGTGGCGGGTTGGGACATGGGGCGCTCCAATGGAATTGTTTTTATCGGGGTGCAAGGTCGAGGCCAACTATCAGGTTGTGACAGTTATCTGTCAATTGTTGACTTAATGACAGAAAACCTTCACTTTCTGCAACGCGCTGATACAACAACAGGAAGCAGCCGTGAGCCAGTCGATTAAACAACGCCTTGAAAGCAGCCTGTCAACCGCCGCGCCTTCGGGTCGGGCGATTGCCAGTTATATGCTGGCCAATCTTTATGAGCTGCCCTTTCAGACCGCCGCCGACATCGCCTCCAAACTGGGCGTCAGCGAGTCCAGTGTCGGGCGTTTTTGCCGGGCGCTGGGCTACAGCCATTTCAAAGACCTCAAAAACGACCTGAAAGATGACCTCGGCGATGGCCCTTGGCTGGTCGGTGATCGCCTGCAGGAGTTCCGCCTCCAATCGAGCCAGAGCCCGCAAGGTTTGCCGCGCAGCTTCGAGCTGGAAGTGGCGGCGCTGGTCAAGGTCTACGAATACAGCCTGACCCCGCAATGGCAAACCGTCAGCCAGCGCCTGGCCACCCGGCGCAAGGTATTTGTCGCCGGTTTCCAGACCGAGCGAGGCATCGCGGACTCCATGGTGCATTTGCTGCAATACCTGCGCGATGGCGTGCAACGGGTGGATGGCGCCGCCGGGCATTACGCCGATGTGCTGCTGTGCCCGCCCGAGGACTGCGCACTGGTGGTGTTCGAAGCCCGCCGCTATTCGCGCCACGCCCAGCTGTTATGCCGTAAGGCGCGCGAGGCCGGTATTGCCGTCACGCTGATTACCGACACCTTCTGCGACTGGGCCGAGCAAAACGCCGATGAAGTGTTCCGCGTGCCCACCGAATTCAATCTGTTCTGGGAATCCACCGCAGCCATGCTGTCGCTGGTGCACCTGCTGATCAACGAAGTCTGCAAACAACTGGGACCGGACGTCGAAAAACGTCTTGAGGCAACCGCGGCCTTGCACAACGAGTTCGTGGGCTACACCTCCTCTCCCGGTTCAAAACAATAAAACGAGGTGCTAGATGAACAACGTCATTCGCTTTGCCAGTGCATGTGCAATGGTTGCTGCCTTCGCGTCCAACGCGCAGGCCGAGAAACTGACAATCGCCACGGAAGGCGCCTACCCTCCTTTCAACTACGTTGACTCAGACAACAAACTGCACGGCTTCGATGTCGACATTGCCAATGCCGTGTGCCAGCGCATGAATGCCGAGTGCACGATCGTGGCTCAGGATTGGGACGGGATTATTGCCGGGCTGATGGCCAAGAAATATGACGCCATTGTCGCCTCGATGATCGTCAACGAAGAGCGCAAAAAGAAGATCGCTTTCACCAACCACTATTACCGCACGCCGTTGTCTATCGCCGTACCCAAGGACTCGTCGATCACCGATGCCCAGTCCGACTTCAAGGGTAAAACCGTCGGCGCGCAAAGTGCCGCAACCCAAAGCATCTATGCCGAAGAGCATTACAAGGATGCCGACCTCAAGCTCTATCCGACCCTGGATGAAGCCAACAGCGAGCTGGCCAACGAGCGGGTCGATGTGGTGATTGCCGACAAGTTCCCGTTGCTGGAATGGGTCAATAAGACCGGCAAAGACTGCTGCAAAATCATTGGTGACGTCGACGGCACTATGGCCGACGCCGCTATTGCCGTGCGCCAACAAGACAACGCGCTGCGCGAGCGTTTCAACAAGGCACTGGACGAAATCGTGGCCGATGGCACCTATAAAAAGATTTCCAGCCAGTACTTCGACTTCGACATTTACTGAGTTGCCGGCCCTCGCGTGAGGGCTTGCCCGCCTCTCACCCGGCCCTGCGCACGCACCGTGCGCGGCGGCTGAAATCGGCCCATATTTGCCCGGGGATTCGAGCATGCTCGATCAACTCTCATTACTCTCCTTTGCCAGTGGCGGCTGGGGCTCGGCGTTGCTGGCCGGCTCGCTGGTAACCATTGCGCTGGCGTTGAGCTGCCTGCCCATCGGTTTGCCGCTTGGGCTGATCGTGGCCATCGCCGCACGCTCTAAAAACCGCTGGATGCGCGCGTGGGCGACGACCTTTTCCACAGTCTTTCGCGGCCTGCCGGAACTCTTGACGCTGCTGATCATTTATTACGGCTGCCAGATCGCCGCGCAGAAAATCCTTGCGCTGATGGGCTATGACGCGCAGTTCACGATCAATACCTTTGTCGCCGCGATGATCGCGTTCAGTCTGGTATTTGCCGCCTTCTCCAGTGAAATATGGCTGGGGGCATTCAAAACCATTCCCAAGGGCCAGTTTGAAGCGGCCTCGGCGCTGGGATTGTCGCCGTTCACCACCTTTCGCAAGGTGGTGCTGCCGCAGTTGGCACGCATCGCCCTGCCCGGTCTGTCGAATAACTGGCTGTCGCTGCTCAAGGACACGTCGCTGGTGTCCACCATCGCGTTGGTCGACCTCATGCGCCAAACCAATCTGGCCGTGAGCGTGACCAAAGACCCGATGCTGTTTTACAGCGTGGCGTGCTTCATCTACCTGTTTTTCTCAGCGATCTCGGGGCGTCTGTTCGCTTTTCTTGAGCGCTATTTCAACCGCCATATACGGAGCGTGCAGCCATGAGCCTGGCGGAACTGCAAAACCTCTTTCTCAGCCCCGAGTTGCTCGAACGCTACGGCCCACGCTTCATCGACGGCATGCTGGTCACCCTCAAACTGGTGGCCATTTCATTCACGCTGGGTGCTCTGCTCGGGCTGCTGATTGCCTTGGGGCGCTTGTCGAGCAATCGCTTTGTGCGCAATTTTACCGGCGCCTATGTGTATTTTTTCCGGGGCTCGCCGCTGCTGGCGCAGTTGTTCCTGTTGTATTACGGGCTGGGCTCATTCAAAGGGTTGTGGCAAGACATTGGCTTGTGGTGGTTCTTCCGCGATGCGTGGTTCTGCACCTTACTGGCGTTCACCCTGAACACGGCGGCGTATCAGGCTGAAATTCTGCGCGGCAGCATTCTGTCAGTCGCCCAAGGCCAGCGCGAAGCCTGCAAGGCACTGAACCTGTCGCGTTGGACCACTTTTCGCAAAATCATCCTGCCGCAATCGCTGCTGGTGGCCATCGGCCCACTGGGCAACGAACTGATTTTGATGATCAAGGCCAGTGCCATTGCCTCCCTGGTCACCATTTACGACTTGATGGGCGTGACCAAAATGGTTTTCTCGCGCAGCTTCGACTTTCAGGTGTACCTGTGGGCCGCCGTGCTCTACCTGCTGATCGTGGAAGTGGTGCGGCGCAGCCTGAAACTGATTGAAGGCCGCCTCGGCCGCCACTTGCAATAAGCCCATTGCCGGGCTGCCTCGTCGGCCCACCGTTTTAAGGAAGTGACTATGCACTGCGACACTCTCGTTCTGGGCGCCGGCATCGTGGGCGTCAGTACCGCGCTGCACTTGCAGGCGCGCGGCCGCAACGTGGTCTTGATAGACCGCGCGCAACCGGGCAGCGGCACCAGTCACGGCAATGCCGGGCTGATCGAACGCGCCAGCGTGATCCCCTATTCGTTCCCCCGAGAGATCACACGACTGCTGCGCTACGGCCTCAATCAGCAATCGGATGTGCGCTACAGCTTCAAGCACCTGCCCAAAGCGGCCACCTGGCTGATGAACTACTGGCAACAGTCTTCCCCTCAAGGGCTGGCCAAAGCCACCGCCGCCATGCTGCCGCTGATTGAGCGCTGCGTGAGTGAGCATGACCTGCTCGCAGAACCGGCTGGCATGACGCATTTGATTCAAGACAGCGGCTGGATCGAGGTCTATCGCACGCAGGCCGACTTCGACAAGGCTCAGGCGGATGCTCGGGCCTTGAATGACTTCGACCTGAACTGGTGCGTGCTCAATCAACAACAAGTGCACGCGCTGGAACCCGGTTTGCACAGCGATGTGATCGGTGCCATTCACTGGCTAGACCCCAAAACCGTCAGCGATCCGGGCGGCCTCACCCGTGGCTACGCCCAATTGTTCAAGCAGCGCGGTGGCACCTTTGTGATCGGCGATGCCGCCAGCCTGCGCCAGACCGGCGGGCAATGGCAGGTCGAGAGTGATCAAGGGCTGATGGTCGGTCATGAGGTGGTGGTCGCGCTCGGCCCGCAAGCCCGGTCCATCTTCGAGCCGCTGGGGTACCGCATACCACTGGCGATCAAGCGCGGCTACCACATGCACTATGCAGCCAAGGACGGCCAGCGCATGCAGCACCCGATTCTTGATTCGGTCGGTGGCTATGTTCTGGCGCCGATGGTGGGCGGTATACGCCTGACCACCGGCATCGAGTTTGCCGACAGTGATGACCCGATCAACGAAATCCAGCTACGGCGCTGCGAAGAACGGGCCCAGCTCCTGTACCCGCTAGGTGAACGCGTGGATGCACAACCGTGGCTGGGCCGCCGCCCTTGCCTGCCGGACATGTGCCCGGTGATTGGCCCCGGCAGCCGGCATAAAGGCCTGTGGTTCAACTTTGGTCACGCCCACCATGGTTTGACCTTGGGCCCGGTCAGTGGCCGTCTGCTGGCCGAAATGATAACCGGCGAATACCCGTTCACTGACCCGACGCCTTACAGCGCCGAGCGCTTTTACTGATCATTGGAGACGCACCATGCAGGCTCAACCGGCTTACGTTCATAACCCCGTGTCTCCCGTCACAGACAGCCGCAAAGTGGTGGTGGATATAGCGGGTTTAAACAAATACTACAGCGCATTTCATGTGCTTAAAGGCATCGACCTTAAAGTGCATGAAGGCGAACGAATCGTGCTGTGCGGCCCTTCGGGATCGGGCAAATCGACGCTGATTCGCTGCATCAATCGGCTGGAAATTGCCGAAAAAGGTCGCATTCTGGTCAACAACACGGATCTGTCGCAGACCAGCCGTGAAGCGGCGCAGGTGCGCAGCGAGATTGGCATGGTGTTCCAACACTTCAACCTGTTCCCCCACATGAGCGTGCTCGACAACTGCATTCTGGCGCCCATGTCAGTGCGGGGGCTGTCCCGTAAAAAGGCCATTGAGCTGGCTGAGCACTTTCTCGATAAAGTCGGCATCGCCAGCCAGGCGCACAAGTACCCGAGTCAACTCTCTGGCGGCCAGCAACAGCGTGTAGCCATTGCCCGCGCCTTGTGCATGGAGCCGAAAATCATGCTGTTTGACGAGCCGACCTCGGCACTGGACCCGGAAATGGTCAGTGAAGTGCTGGACGTCATGGTCAAACTGGCGGGCAGCGGCATGACCATGTTGTGCGTGACCCACGAAATGGGCTTTGCCCGGCAAGTGGCGGAGCGGGTGTTATTCCTTGATGGCGGCATGATTGTCGAAGACTCGCCACCCGAAACATTTTTCAACGCGCCGAAAAGCCCACGGGCCAAGGCGTTTCTAGCGCAAATCGTGCATTGAACCGTCCAAAGCCCCCTAAACTGATACAAATTATGTAGGAGACATACCCGGAACTTGTAGTCGCTGGCACAGGCTGCGATAAGATCCGCCGGGATTTGGGCGGTCTGCCTTCTGGTCACCCTGCGCGTCCAAACGCAGCGTTGGGCAAAGTGCCCGCTACCGAATTCGGCGCGATGAGTTCAATTATCAGTAATCAGGAAATTTCGATATGTACGTGGTGATGGCATGAAATGGCTCAAGGGCATCATTCTGGGCGTGGTCCTGCTAGCAGTGGGCGCTGTCGGGCTTGGGCTGTTTTACTTTCTTCCTCAGCACGATGTCGTGATGGTGACGGGAGTTGAAGTCAAACGGGTTGATCACAATGGCGTCATCAACGCAGAAAACCCGGCCGACGGGCCGACTCGGGATGTGTACTTCATCAACACCGAAGACCCGGTGACCAAAAAAGTCATGGTGTACCGCAACGAGGACACGGGCTGGTCATTCCCTTGGTACTTCAAGTTCGACTCGGCTGACATTCAGGCCAAGGCTCAGGGTTATTCGCGTGATGCCGAGCAATTGGCGCTGATTCGTTATTACGGCTGGCGCATCAAGATTTTCTCGGTGTTCCCTAACGTGACGTCGATTGAAGCCACCACCAGCCGCGAAGAGCCTTTCCCTTGGTTCAATACCGTTTTCTTCACGGTGCTGGCATTGGTGCTGATTGTGATTGCTGTGTTTATCAAACGTCGTGTCAAACACCGCCCGCAAATGCCGGTTAATTAAGCTGTGCGTTGCAGTGGCGCATCAAACCGATCGTAGCCTTCGTTCCTCGCCAGCAAGGTTGTGATCTGCTTGTGATCTGCTTGTGATCTGCTTGTGATCTGCTTGTGATCTGGCTTGTGATCTGGCTTTTGATGTTGATCTGCCGCCCCGTCGGGAGGCCGAGTGGAGGTTTCGCGGAGTGGGTCGACCGGCATGGATGCCGGGAGAGCTGCGCTCGGGCCATGGATGGCCCGTCGCAGCGTGCCCACGGAGCGGGACCGTAGCGAGGGGACCTGAGCGCAGCGAAGGCCGTACGCAGGGGCAAGGCCTTTTTGCTTACTTTTGTGGCTGTTTGACAAAAGTGAGCCGCCGTAAGGGCGGAACCTTTAGTTCAACTAGACACTAATAATGGATATGTACTCGAAGCTTTTAATTGGCCAGCGTGCATATCCATTTGATGTATTAATACTTTCTACGGGTTACGCCCTTACGGCGTGTCACTTTGCAAAAGCGGCAAAGTAACCAAAACGCTTCCGCACCTGCGTACGGCTTTCGCTGCGCTCAAGTCCCCTCGCTCCGGTCCCGCTCCGTGGGCACGCCGTGACGGGCCATCCATGGCCCAACACGGCTCTCCCGGCATCCATGCCGGTCGACCCACTGCGCAGAACCTCCACTCGGCCATCCCGATGGGGCGGCAGATCAAGATCAAGATCAAGATCAAGATCAAGATCAAGATCAAGACGGTACCTACAGGGACTGCCCCACTTTCTGAACCGCGGGCTACGCTAGAGGTGTTACCGCCCCGAGGTTCTGCTGCTGATGACTCCCCCTTCTCCCCCTGAGCGCCTGCCCGGATTCACCCCGGCCACCAGCGCCTGGTTTTTATCGACCTTCCCCCGCCCTACTGCCGTGCAACTCGCCGCCTGGTCGGCCATTGCCGCGCAACACTGCGCGCTGGTCATCGCCCCTACCGGTTCAGGTAAAACCCTCGCGGCATTCCTGCACGCCATCGACCAGTTGTTTGAAGAGCGCGACGCCGCGGCCAACGCCGATCACCCGCCGGGCAAATCGACGACTCGGGTGCTGTATATCTCCCCGATCAAAGCCTTGGGCAGCGATGTGCAGCGCAATTTGAACCTGCCACTGGATGGCGTGCGTGCCCAGCGTGTCTTGCGCGGCGACACCGCCGTGGAAATCAGCGTGGGCATGCGCACGGGCGATACGCCCCAGGCAGAACGCGCCCGGCTGGTGCGACGCCCGCCCGATATTTTGATCACCACACCCGAATCTTTGTATTTGATGCTGACGTCAAAAGCCCGCGAAACCCTACGCGGCGTACAGACGATAATTGTCGATGAAGTACACGCCGTGGCAGGCAGCAAACGCGGCTCGCATCTGGCGCTGAGCCTGGAGCGGCTTGACGCCTTGCTGCCCCAACCCGCCCAGCGCATCGGGCTGTCCGCCACAGTGCGCCCGGTGGATCACGTCGCGCGGTTCCTCGGCGGCGCCCGGCCGGTGACGGTGGTCAACCCGCCTTCCAGTCGTCAGTTGCACGTGCGCATTGTGGTGCCCGTTGAGGACATGAGCGATCTCTCGGCGCGCAATCAGTCATCGATCACCAGCGAGCAAGGGAACGTCGGCTCAATCTGGCCCCATGTCGAGGCCAGTATTCTGCAACAGGTGCTCAAACAGCGCTCAACGCTGGTCTTTACCAATGCCCGCGGCCTCGCCGAGAAACTGACCGCACGGCTCAATGAGCTGTATGCCGAACAGCTTGGCGACCCAGACCTGTCCGAAAACACGCCGCCCGAGCATTTTGTATCGTCCGCCGGGGGCACTACGCGGCGCACTGCGGGTGAAGCGCCACTGATTGCCCGTGCCCATCATGGCTCAGTGTCCAAGGAGCAGCGGGCCGACATCGAAAGCGCTCTCAAGTCAGGTGAACTGCGGTGCGTGGTCGCGACCTCAAGCCTTGAACTGGGGATTGATATGGGGCTGGTGGATCTGGTGATTCAGGTCGCCGCACCGCCTTCGGTGGCCAGCGCCTTGCAGCGCGTGGGCCGCGCCGGGCACCAAGTCGGCGGGATATCGGCAGGCCTGATTTACCCACGCACCCGACGCGATCTGCTGGATGCGGTGGTTACGGTTGATCGCATGCTCAGCGGGCAACTGGAAACCCTGGAGCCCCCGCGCAACCCGCTGGACATACTGGCCCAACAGACCATTGCCGCCGTCGCCATGGACCCGCTGGATGTGGACGACTGGTTCGCCCGCGTCCGTCGCGCCGATCCCTTTCGCGCCCTTACCCGCAGTGTGTTTGACGCCACGCTGGATATGCTGGCAGGCCGCTACCCGTCGGACGAATTCGCCGAGTTTCGTCCCCGTCTGGTGTGGAACCGTCAGACCGGGCAACTGACTGCCCGCCCCGGCTCGCACAAATTGGCGGTGATCAGCGGGGGCACCATTCCCGATCGCGGCATGTTCAGCGTGATACTGCCCGAGGGCGAGGAGCGTGCCGGTTCTCGCCGGGTAGGCGAACTCGACGAAGAGATGGTCTACGAGTCGCGGGTCAATGACGTCATCACCCTCGGCGCATCATCCTGGCGTATCCAGCAAATCACCCGTGATCAAGTGGTCGTGACACCCGCCCCCGGCCGCTCGGCGCGCCTGCCTTTTTGGCGCGGCGATGGCCTGGGCCGCCCGGCCGAGCTGGGCGAAGCCATTGGTGCCTTCCTGCGCGAACTGGACATTGAGCGGGCCAGCGAAACACCCAGCCAACAGCGAGAGCAGCGTCTCAAAAGCATCGGCCTGGACGCCAACGCGGTCAACAACCTGCTCGCACTGGTCGCCGAGCAGCGTGAGGCCACCGGCACATTGCCAACTGATCGGGCGTTGGTCATTGAGCGCTGTCTGGATGAAACCGGGGACTGGCGAGTGATTTTGCACTCCCCTTACGGCCAGCGTGTACACGGCCCGTGGGCGCTGGCCATCGCCGAGCGGATACGTCAGCGCCTGCGAATCGACCCCTCGGTGGTGTCCAGCGATGACGGCATTATTGTGCGCATTCCGGCCAGTGAAGGCCGCTTGCCCGGCGCCGAGCTGTTTGTGTTTGAACCTGAGCAATTGCAACGCGTTGTGGCTGATGCCGTGGGCGGCTCGGCACTGTTCGCCGCGCGCTTTCGCGAATGTGCCGCACGGGCCTTGCTGCTGCCACGTCACAACCCCGGCAAGCGCTCGCCGTTGTGGCAGCAACGCTTGCGCGCGGGCCAGTTGCTGGCCATTGCCAGCGATTACCCGGACTTTCCGATCTTGATCGAAACCGCCCGCGAATGCCTGCAAGACGTCTACGACTTGCCCGCGCTCAATACCCTGATGCAGCGTCTGAATGACGGCACCGTGCAGTTCGTCGAGACCACAACGCAAAGCCCATCACCTTTTGCTGCGGGCTTGCTGTTCGGCTATGTCGGCGAGTTTATGTACCAGGGCGATGCCCCTCTGGCAGAGCGCCGGGCCTCGGTGCTGGCACTGGACAGCGGTCTGCTGGCTGACTTGCTGGGTCAGGTCGATCTGGGCGACTTGCTCGACCCAGCCATTGCCGAGCGTGTCGAACAGGAGTTGCAACACACCGCGCAGGATCGCCGGGTTGCCGGAGCCGAAGGCGTGGCTGACCTGCTGCGGGTACTGGGGCCTTTGTCCACGGCGCAGTTAGCCCTGCGGGTTGATCAACCCGACGCCCTGCCCGCCTCTTTGCAAACCTTGAGCGACACGGGCAGAGCGATTGCCGTGTCGATGGCCGGCGAAACACGCTGGGCGACGGTAGAAGACGCCGCCCGCTTACGCGATGCCTTGGGCGTGAATTTACCTGCGGGCATTGCCGAGATCTTTTTGCAGCCAGTCGCCGACCCACTGCGCGATTTGCTGGCCCGCTACGCCCGGACTCACGGGCCTTTCACCACAGGCGAGGCGGCCCGGTATCTGGGCCTGGGCGTGGCGATTGTCGACCACGGCCTGGAGCGCTTGTGCGAGCAAGGCAAAGTCCTCAAGGGCAACTTCGGCGTTGAGCGGCGCCTTGAAGCAACCCAGGACGCAGCCCTGATGATTGCCCCCAAGGCCCGCCACGAATGGATTGCCGAAGAGGTGTTCAAACGCCTGCGCCTGCGCTCCTTGCAAGCCGCCCGCGAAGCGACCCGGCCCGTGCCGGGAGTCGCTTATGTGCGGCTTCTGCTAGAGCGTCAGGGGCTGATCGCGCTAACCGACGGTCATCCTGCCCGCGCTCAGGAGCCGCCCATGAGCGGCGTATTTTGGGGCATCGACGGACTGGTGCGGGTGATCGAGCAACTGGCCGGGCGCGTGCTCCCCCTATCCATCTGGGAGAATCAGGTGCTGGCCATGCGCGTCAGCGACTATACGCCGGGCATGCTCGACGAGCTGATCAGCGCGGGTGAAGTGCTCTGGTCAGGCCACGGAGCCTTGGGTGATGACGATGGTCTGGTGGCCCTGCACCTTCGCGACTATGTCGGTGAAACTTTGCCCCCGGCGCTGGATGAAGACCTGCTTTCGCCGCTGCAGCAGGCCATTCTCGATCTGCTGGCCGATGGCGGCGCTTATTTCGGCCATCAACTGGCTACGCTGACCCAAAGCACTGCAACACAGTCTGCAGACGAACTGCATAACGCCGTATGGGACTTGGTGTGGCGTGGTTTTATAACCGGTGACAGCTGGGCGCCCTTACGTCAGCTGACGGTCACGCAAGCACCGCAACGCCCACGCCACCTCAGTCACTCCCGTCATCGCCGCGGGCAATTGCGCGCGCCCTTTACCCCTCTTTCAACGCCCACCTCAACCACACGCCCCCTCACCGGGCGCTGGTCATTACTGCCCCATGCCCCCGTCAGCGATACCGCACGCGCACTCGCATTGGTCGAAGGCCTGTTCGACCGCTACGGGGTGGTCACACGGGGCGCGGCAGTACAGGAAGACGTGCCGGGCGGGTTTCCTGCCCTTGCGCCCGTATTGCGCACGATGGAAGACACCGGGCGCATACTGCGCGGTCGCTTTGTTGAAGGTCTTGGGGGGGCCCAGTTTGCTGAGCGCAGCACCATAGACCGGCTGCGCGCCCTCGCCGACAGCGTACCAGCCAGGCCCGTGGCCATTGCCTTGTCCGTGCTGGACCCGGCCAACCCTTTCGGCGTGACGTTGGCATGGCCTGCGAACCGTGCAAAGACCACCCCGGCCCGTCGCGCCGGGGCCTTGGTGGTCATTGTGGACGGCTGTTTGCTGTTTTATCTGACCCAGGGCGGCCGCCAGTTAGTGAGCTTTGTCGCCCATGACGCGCCCATTGCCCCCGAACGCCTGAAAGCGGGCGCGCAGGCCCTGGTCGCCGCGCTGAGAAAACACAAACGGCGGCCGTTCACGCTGGAACGTATCGACGAGCAGTCCACCTGGAACTCGCCGATAACGGCCGCATTGCGTGAAGCGGGCTTTGCCAGTGCGCCCAAGGGGTTGAGCTGGTATGGCTGAGCGCTGGCCTTGATGGATCAGAAGCGGTAAGTCACCGAAGAACCGAAACCGCTCGCGGTGTTCTTGAACTTAGCGCTGTAGGCGCCCTTCGAGGCCGAGCTGTCGTTGATCTTGACGCTCTCTTCCCACAGATAGGAATAAGCAAAGTCGACAGTGAGATTGCTCACTGGCGTCCAGCCTGCACCAAAACTGATGGCCGTCCGGTCGCCGGTAGGAATACGCGGGGAGCGGTTGGTGTTGTTGGTCGGCGACTCATCCACCGACAAGCCGGTGCGCAGCACCCATTGCGGGTTCAACTGATACGCGGCACCAATGGCGTGGGCCCAGGTGTCATGCCAGTTTTGCTCTTCAGTGATGGTGCTCAGCGAACCGCTCAAATAGGGGCTGACGTTGCTGTTCTCGACCGTAATGTCTTTGAATCGGCTCCAGCGCGTCCAGGTGCTGCCCATGTACAGCGTCCAGTCGTCATTGAGCTGGTGCGTCAGCGAAACGTCCACAGATTCCGGGGTATCAAGGCCCAGTTTGGCGTCATAACTCTTACCACTGAGGCCCAGCAAGCTGAAGCTGCCGCCGCTGACCTTGGTGTGACCCTTAAGGTTGTAACTGACCTTTGAGTGGTACGTCAGGCCCACACGGGTCTTGTCATCGGCCTGTACCAAAATACCGGCGTTAAAACCGATAGCCGTGTCATCGCCGTCGATCTTCACTTTGCCGTCGTTACGGCCCAGGGACTGAACATTAGGCACTTGCGAGGTCAATTCGCCGTCGATGCGGTTGATAGTCGGGCCAAAACCGATCGACACCTTGTCGTTAAAGGCATAGCTGACCGTTGGCTGGAACGTGATGACTTGGATCTTGCTCTTGTTGGCGAAGTAGCGGCCGGCAAACCCGCTGTCGTAGTCAGTGATCAATCCGAAAGGTACGTAGACACCGACACCGAACGCCCAGTGTTCGTCGATCGGTTTAACGTAGTAGCCCATGGGCACCGTGGTCAGCGGCACGATATTGCCGTCTTCCTTGCCGCCAAAGGTGCTGCGGGTTTGGCTGATGTCGGTTTTCGCGTTGAGCGTGGCGGCTCCCAGGCTCGCCTGTTCCTGCTTCAGACGTGCCATACCGGCCGGGTTGCCGTACACGGTGCTGGCATCGTCGGCAGCCGATGAGCGACCGGCAAAGCCCGTGCCCATCGCGCTGATACTTTGTTCGTTGATGGTAAGACCGCTGGCCCACAGCGACGAAGAGGCAAGTGCAACGGCAAGGCCTAGCAAGGCCTTAGGCATGGTGTGTTTCATTATTAGAGTTCTCTCAGGTAATCGGCGCGCACGCTACCAATATTCCTGGGCAGGCGCCATAGCCGGAGCGCTCTAAATCGGGCCTCTGTGTAGGACAATAGAACAAGAATGAGGTGTTATTCAGTGTGGGAATAGAGAGTGATAGGTGTAAATGATTGAGGGTTATTGCGAGGGCTTCGTTCAGTGTCTACAACAAAGGTTAGTGTTATCGGGCTTGCAGCTTTCAACATCCCGCCCTGCCTCTACCGAAACAAGGAAACCACACTGTTGCCCCTCACAGGAGCCTGAGCGTCGGGCAAGCCGAGGCGATTATCGCGTGTCACTTTGCAAAAGCGGCAACGTACGCTGCACACAGCGGCGCAACCTTCCTGAACCCATTCAATGCCGTCGTTTAAGTGTACTGGAGGGCAACTCGCCAAACTGCAAACGATAACTTTCCGAGAAACGCCCCAAATGTAGAAAACCATAATCAAGCGCCAGTTCGGTCAGGCTGCGAACCGTACAACTGGGATCGCTCAGGCAGGTGTGAATTCGTTCCAGCTTGCGTTGACGGATGTAATGCAGCGGCGTCACGCCAAGCTGGCGCTCGAACAGCGTGTACAGCGAGCGCTGACTCATGCGCGCTTGCACCGCCAGGTCTTGAGCATTGAGTTCGTGTTTGAGATTGCGCTCGATGTAATCGAGGATGCGCTCCAGGCCCACGCTCGCCGAGGCAAGGTTCTCTCGACTGATATTGGTTTGCATCAGGGTCAGTAATTTACTGCCGATTATCTGCGTGTAATGCTCCTGCACTTTGAGCACCGGATCGCTGGCCTCGGACTCCTGACACACCATGCCCAGCAAACCGAGAAACCCTTCCAGTTCGTCCAGTCGATAGTGGTTGCGCATAAAGCGCACTCCGCCAGCCGGTCGCCGCCAACGTTGTTCGTCACACACGTCTTCGAGCAGTTTGACCGGCAGTTTGAGGATGAATTTTTCACAATCTTGCGAGTACGTCAGGTCAACCGGATCGTCCGGGTTAATGACCAAAAGCTCTCCTGGCAGCAAGTGGTGCTCACGCGTGGGCCCGCGCCACAGGCAATTACCGTGAAGCAGAACTTGCAAATGGAAAATGCTCTCTAGCGCAGGCGACGTCACGCGCACGCTGCCGCCATAGCTGATGCGGCACAAATCCACCTCGGCAAATTTTCGGTGGTTCAGGCTGGCTTGCGGACGGGTCGTGCGACTCAGGCCAATACAATGTTGCCCGACATGCTGGTTCACATAGTCGGACACGGCATGGGGATCTGCGTGTCGGAACACGCTACTGCGTTCACTCAGCAGGCGGCTTTCCATCGGCAAGGCACTCGATCGAAATTTTAATTATTGTGGTTGTCACGTCCGCAAGAGTACCCATGTAGCCGTTGCGATATCAATTATCCACACGTCCAGTGCTCGATAACCGAACACTATTAACCTGCCCACCCTTTGTCGCCGCAGCAGTCCGACTTACCCTGCCACGTCCAACAACAATCATAAGAGCCCCTATGTCCAAGCGCTTTCGTGCCACGCCCCTGTCTATTTCCCTGCTCGCAGCCTTGACCGCCAACATTGCTCAAGCGGCAGACTTTAACTGGGTCGACCCCGCTGTAGCCCAGGTCAACCAAGAAGTCATCGATGTGCGCCACACCCTTCATCAGAACCCGGAGTTGGGCAATATGGAGGTCAAAACAGCAGCATTGGTCGCCGACCATCTCAAGGCCTTGGGGATTGAGGTGCGCACTCAAGTGGGCAAAACCGGGGTTGTCGGTGTGCTCAAAGGCGGCCTGCCCGGCCCGGTGATGGCCCTGCGGGCTGATATGGACGCGCTGCCCGTCAAGGAAATGACCGGCCTGCCGTACGCCAGCCAAGCAACTGGTGTTCGTCTGGGCAAAACCGTGCCGGTGATGCACGCCTGTGGTCATGACACGTACACGGCCATGCTGCTGGGTGCAGCCAAGGTATTGGCCCAACATCGCGATCAAGTGGCCGGCACCGTGGTCTTCCTGTTCCAACCTGCCGAAGAAGGCGCGGCAGACGTCGACGACTTCCAGACTGACACCCTGATCGGTGCACAAGCCATGATCCGCGACGGGGCGCTGGACACGCCCAAGGTCGAGGCCATTTTTGGCGTGCACGTGATGGCGGGTTATCCCACTGGGCATCTGTATTACAAGGCAGGCACCGTGCTCAACAGCAGTGACGGCTTTCGCATCACCCTCAAGGGCAGGCAGACGCACGGTTCGGCACCGTGGAGCGGCGTGGACCCGATTGTAGCCAGTGCGGCGGTGGTTAACGGTCTGCAAACGCTGGTCAGTCGTCGTGCCGATTTGAGTCAGGGTATGGGCGTGATCAGTGTCGGAACCATCAACGGAGGCGCGGCCAGCAATATCATCCCCGAGACGGTGGAAATGACCGGGACCATTCGCAGCAACAGCCCGGCCATCCGCGAGACCTTGCTGAAAAAAATGCCTGCTCTGGTGCAGGGTATTTCTACCGCCTACGAGACCGAAGCGAAGGTGCTAGTGGTCAACCATGCGCCCGTTACCACCAATGACCCCGACCTGACCCGCTCAATGGTTAAAGCACTGGCGCTGGCTGCACCGGGCAAGGTTGAGGAACTGCCGGCGTCGTTGTCACCCAGCGAAGACTTCTCGTACTACGCGCAAAAAGTCCCGGGCCTGTTCGTCTTTCTCGGCGCCACCCCCGCCGATCAAGACATGAGCAAAGTGCCCAATAATCACAGCCCATACTTCACCGCCGATGATGCAACGCTGGCCACCGGCGTGAAAGCCCATGTGCAATTTGTACTCAACTATCCGCAGCGGGATGCTACACCTTGACCTGTAGCCGCTGCCGAAGGCTGCGATCGAGCGCGAAGCGTTCGTAGAATGGGACGCCTCGGTGCGTCAGCCCCCCATTACCGGGCTTGAGCGTTCTGCGACGATCGCAGCCCTCGCTCCTCGTCAGCGGTTACACACACCACGTCAAATAAAGCTGCGAGGCTCACGCAGGAGCCTTTCCAGCTCGTTGGCCGGCAACGGGCGGCAGAACAAAAAACCTTGCACTTGATCACAGCCATTGTCGGTCAAAAACTCCAGCTGTTCGCGGGTCTCTACCCCTTCGGCAATCACCTGTAAATCAAGACTGTGCGCCAGCTCGATGATGGTTCGGGCGATGGCGGCATCCTGAGGGTTGTGGGTCACCATTTTGATAAACGCGATATCGATTTTCAGTTTATCGATCGGAAAACGGCTCAGATACGCGAGGCTCGAATAGCCCGTGCCGAAGTCATCAATCGAGATCTTGACCCCGATGTCTTTCAACGCCAGCAAACTGGCAATGGTATGCGGCGTACTCACCATCAGTGAGCTTTCTGTCAGCTCCAGTTCAAGCCATTGCGCTTCAACCTGATGCGTTTTAAGCGAGCGCTCAATCTCTTGGATCAGATCGTCTTCCGCCAGTTGCAGTGCCGAGACATTGACCGCCACTTGCACCAGCCCCACACCTGAACGCTGCCACTCAGCGATTTGGCGGCAGGCCGTGTCGATGACCCAGCGGCCGACTTTTGAAATAAGCCCCAGGCTTTCAAGCACAGGCACGAATACCCCCGGGGAGATCGGCCCCATACCCGGCCGGTTCCAACGCAACAGCGCCTCAACGCCGCAAATCTGGCCGTCAACCAGGGCAATCTTCGGCTGATAGCACAACTCGAACGCTTGTTTGTATACCGCCGCACGCAGCATGTTTTCCAGTTCCTGGCGTGCCAAGGCTTCGACATTCATTTGCGGGGTATAGAAACGGTAAGCGTCCCTGCCCACCTCCTTGGCCCGACTCAGCGCGGTATTGGCCTGCTTGACCAAATGATGGGCATCGGATCCGTCATTGGGGAACAAGGCAATACCGAGGTTGGCCGTCATGGGTACGTCATGCCCAAGCACATCGAAGGGTTCGCGCAGCGTCTCACGGATTCGATTAACCATCTGCTGCGCGTCAGGCTGGCCTTCGCGGATCATCAGGATCATGGCAAATTCGTCACCGTCCATGCGTCCCAATGTGTCACTGACATTGAGGCAATTGATCAGTCGATGACTCAGCTCGACCAGCATCTGATCACCTTTGATCGGGCCCCAGGTCTCGCTGACAGGCTTGTATTCGTTCAGACTGACCGTGATCACGGCCAGGTGCCAGCCACGAAGTTCCGCCTGTGTCAGTCCCATCTGCAAAGTGGTGTAAAAGAGATTGCGATTGGGCAGGCCGGTCAGCGTGTCGTAGTGAGCCAATTGCAAGCGCTGCTGTGCGGACTCCAAGACCAAATGCGCCCGTTCCTGATCGACGCGTTGGTCGCCCAGCAGCAAGGTCTGATCGCTCTGATAATCCCCAAAAGCTTTGAGCCTTAACAGGTTACGCACCCTTAACCAGAGTTCATCACTGGCCGTCGGTTTATTGAGGACGTCTTCGGCACCGGCTTCAAGCCCCAAGATGCGAGCACCGGGATCGCCCAGGCCCGAGAGCATGATGATCGGAATGGGTGCCGTGGATGAATTGCTTTTGAGCTGGCGGGCCACTTCGTAGCCGCTCAAGCCCGGCATCATGATATCGAGCAGAATCAAATCAGGCGTTTGCTGTGCAACCTTGACCAGCGCTTCTTCGCCCGAACGAGCTGTCACGGTCAGGTAACCCTGGCTCTGCAAGGAAACCTCAAGCACTTGGCGAACATTCACATCGTCGTCAACGATCAACAGCATGGCGGGCGTAGCTGACATGTAAAGCCCTCGGATAAAAGGCTACGGCATGGAACGGTGGGTGCTGAAATACGCGGCTTGAGTAAAGCACTCTTATAAGGATTGCACCATGCAGGCAAGCCACCGCGCTAATCGACGCGGGCTAGCCTGCTCGGTGCAATCCAGTATTACCGGCTCATGTGCTCTGCAGAGCCCGCCACAGCGCCCCTATCAGCGATGACCGCCACCGCCATAGTGTCCGCCCCCGTCACCGCCGTAGTGACCACCATCAAGGCCATGACCACCACCACCACCACCACCACCACCACCGTGGCCATGACCACCACCTGGCGGCATAAACATCCAGCAGCCCGACAACGACGCTACCGCCATCGCTACAACAAGGGCTTTGACCAAAGACTTCAACATCATTACTGCGCACTCACTTTCAACAGAAAAAACGTTGCTCTTATATCAACGCCTGCACCGCGACAGGAAATGTTTACCTAACTTTACAGTCCCTGAGGCGCGACTCACGAAACCCGCCAGAACTGGTCCAGCCGAGTGATATAGCTTTGGCTCATCAATTCCCGGCGCATGCTCCATGCCGGGCTGGTGCAGCTCGAGCAACATCACTTCAGCCTTGCTGTACTTGAAACCGGCTGAAAGACGCTATCAACAATGGTCGCTACCGTGGTCAAGCGTTTACCAAACAGGCGGCTGCAATAGATCTCCTCCTTGGACGGATCGGGTTCGTCCAGCGCCAGGCACGGCGTACAGGCCAACTCCCGGGCCGTTTTTTCGATGACGACGCTGAACTTCTTGCGCAACATCCACGGATCCGCGCTCGCCTGGTCCACTGCTGCCCACAGCTAGACGCCAAAACCATTCAAAAAAACTGAATTAATCCTCCTTGAATCTCTCTCTTCTTTATCGTTGGGAGATTTAGGGGGTTGCCTTGAGTTATCTGGATTGGGTTCAGTGGCCTGCCATGGTCGTGACAGTGATCGCGGCTTGGCTGATCGGGTCTCAGCGGCCCGCAAGAAGGATGGCGGGGTTTTTCTGTTTCATTTTCAGCAATATCTTGTGGGTTATTTGGGGTGCTCATGCTGAGGCTTACGCGTTGATCGTTCTACAGATCTGCCTTTGCTCGATGAACCTGCGTGGGTTTAAAAAGAATTTTCAGAATAAGTAGTCGCCACTTATTCGGAAGCTTGGCTACCGTGCCGATTTTTCCTGAACCCACGAGCGTTGAGGCCCAGCAAAATGCACTCGAGCACTATCAATCCGTAAGCATTTGTGTGCCATCCCCACATAACCCATAGCGCATTGCTGAGGATGAACCCCCAAAAGGCAATCATGCGTCGACGTGGTTGTTGAGACCCGATATACCAAGCTGAGACGACAGTCACGACCATGGCAGGCCACTGAATCCAATCAATCAGATCCACAAGGTCACTCCGCCTCGAGATGAGTAGAGTCTGAACTCAAGAACGTCTCGACTCTTAGGTGGGTAATGGGAGGAGTCAGAGAGGCCAGATACGCCCCAAACCCACCGCGGCACTTGTAGTCCCGGCGCGCACGGGTGGTCACTGGGTTGGTAGCTGTCCAGACAATACGTGCTCCTGTCCTTTCGAGGTCTGCAACCTTAAGCCGCTCTTCGTTATGAGCCGGTATCACGATCCCTATCATTGACATACCCTCCACCTGCCTCAGTGCCTTATGCAATCGACACCGCGCTCATGCCCAAAGTTTAAAGAGTCTTGATGCGACGCCAACCTGTTCCATCGTGAGCCATGACCCTTCACTTTGGTCCAAGCGCACGCAGGAACATCCATGCCGCCGCCCCTCTTATGTTTAAAGTAGTGTGATTGTCCATACGGGGAGATGCTTTGATGAAAGGCACTCGCCAGCAGGTAAGTCACCTGAAGACACTTAAGCTCGAACCCCATGACTGGGTGCCGAATAACCCCGCCTACCGGTCATCATTTGAGAGTATGAGTTTCGTTCGCGACGCCTAGCCCAGAGCGGTATCTAGAAACATCATTACAGCAAAGCCGATCATCAATCCCAAGGTCGCTGGCGTTTCGTGACCGTTTCGATGTGTCTCCGGAATCACCTCATGTGAGACGACAAATATCATTGCTCCTGCCGCGAGTCCTAAAGCGATTGGATAACCCAAGGCAAACCCGCTTGATATGCCAAGCCCCACCACAGCACCCAGTGGCTCCATTAGCCCTGAACCTATCGCTATCAGCACGGCGCGAATTGCAGAGATGCCGGTGACGCGTAAGGCCAAGGCTACCGCCAATCCCTCAGGTATGTCCTGGATTGCAATCGCTGTAGTCAGGGGCATGCCAACGCGCAGGTCGCCATTGGCAAAGCTGACGCCGATGGCCATGCCCTCTGGGAGATTGTGCAATGTGATCGCGAGTACAAATAACCAAACGCGGTTGAAGCGCTCAGTGTCTGGCCCCTTACGTCCGATTTCTGCATGTTCATGCGGAACGAATCGGTCAAGACCTACCATCAACGCGACTCCAAGCCCTAGCCCCAAAACTACGACGCAGGCAGCCCATAACTGACTACCCGTGATGGCCTGTGCCGCCTCAATACCCGGAAGAATCAAGGAAAAGGAGCTGGCGGCAAGCATCATTCCTGCCGCAAAGCCGAGCATGATGTCTTGCTTGCGAGAGCTGATATCGCGAAGCGCTATCGCTGCCAGGGCGCCCAAGGCCGTTGCTCCAAACCCACTGAACCCGCCAAGCAGGGCATAGCGCAGGTTAGAGGCATCGGCCTCGACGATAGCGCTGTACCCGGCCACCAGCAGCAGCAGCGTTAGAGCTAAAGTTGAAGTCCAGAACAATGCTCCCGCCCATCCTTGACGGGATGCACGATCCAGCCAGTTTCGTGAAGATGTCTCGGCTGGTGTCGATGGTTCAGGCATTACTTCCTCCGTGGTAGAGAACGGCGTCGACCTGGCCCAGGTTCAGCGCTCAGTTGGACCCTGGCGGTGCCATCGCCCCCGTCCACTGCTGACGCGGGCTGTTAAACGTACTCCCACCCATTGGTGAACTCAGGCATCCCCGGCAGTTTTCCTTGGGAGAAGTTGGGTTGAATCGCATGAAGGGCTTTTCAAAGGAGAGTTATAGCAGGCTGGTGATATGGGAGTCGTTACCAGCGCCATTGATCGCACGATACAACTCGCCCTCCTCTTCCACGCCTTCCGCCATTCGCCCCTTCGCGCCCTTGTTCAACATCACAATGATTGAAATAGCTCCTGTCGTCGGAAATGTCGAGTGGATATAAACTTTCCTTACTCGGCGGATATCCATATCGCTGCCACGATAGGGCGTGCTGAAAAAGTTATTGAAGCGACAAGGCACGCATTAAATTAAATCGACTGAAGGGACTCTCGATGAGTGGAATACGCAAATCCTATGGGGTCAAAACGATGAGCGTGGTGGTGTTAGCTCAACTACTTGCCGCCTGTGCGGGTAACAATTCGCCCTCTAACGTCATCACGCCTGGCGATGCCAAATCCCCAGCCACGCAATCACTTGAGGCCGGTGCTGCACTGCTTCAATCACGTCCGCCGATAGACGCGTTGAATGCCTATCTGGATGGCTTCCATTTTTACAACGGCCACATGAATGCCCAGATGGAGGCCCACCACTACTGCGCGATTCTCAACGAGGAAGTTATCCAGTGCGTGATCTACGATGGCAATCGTAAGGACGCCAAGCTGATGGGGGTCGAATACATCATCAGCGAACACTTGTTCGCGGGCCTGCCCAAAGCCGAGCAAGCACTCTGGCACAGTCATGTTCACGAAGTGAAGTCAGGTCAGCTCGTGGCTCCTGGAATCCCAGAGGTAGCCGAGCATGCTTTGATGGAAAAACTCGTTCATACCTATGGCAAGACATGGCATACCTGGCATTCCGACCTCAATAAAGACCTGCCCCTTGGCGTGCCTCAGCTAATGATGGGCTTCACAGCAGATGGGCAGGCCGACCCACAGATGATTGCAGATCGGGATCGTCGATTCGGTATAGACAGCGCGCAGAAGAAGAAAGCTCGAGCCGACATACCGACGCCCGCCGTTGCGCCTGGAGCGGATGCGTGGAGTCAGGGTAAGGTTTTCCAGATAACGGATCCGACGCATACACCGCATCAACACTAACTTCATTGCCCATAATCAGTGATCGCGAGGATTAGCGACCTCCCGGTCACTTCGATTGAACGATCAGTAAGAGCCCTTCCTCTATTGCAAACCAGTGAAGAGAGGATGTGATCATGATCGACTCAGCAACCGGCATGAAACCAGGGGAACGATATTTAATCGAGAGCCCAGAGCGAACTCGTAATTTTCCAGGTTTCTTCCTTGATGGAAAATACTATTTAGGCCCCGAACTCTTGACTGCGGTCGGGTGGCTTGAAGGTCAGAAATTCCTATACGACGAACTCGACGCTGTGGGCGAGCCAGTTTTCCCTGACCGAGTCGCTGGCGTGATCGAAGACCTTACCTTGATTCTCAGTGATGGTGCGCGTCTCAAGCTGAAGGCGTTTCTTTTTCATGCACAGGAAGAACAAACCGTCCCAATAACGACTCCTCGCGGTGATGTGCAGGCACCTAATAAACCCAGGCAGCTCCAGGACGAAGTGGTCGTAATGACTGGCGCCTCAAACGGCATAGGTCGGGCTGCAGCACATGCATTCGCTGCGGAAGGGGGCAGAAGAGAAGCCCAAAAAAATCGCCCGATGCTCATCGTCGCGGTAGCTGCTCTGGCATTAGGCGGTATTGCATTGGCACTCGCTCGACGGACAGCCGAAAAACGTCGCCTGCGATGATTAACGTTGAATCGGTGCCTGGATTCCATCGGCACGTCGATGGAACTCTAGGCCTCTACGATGGCCGACATTTAACAGGCGATACGTTGATTGCCTAGACACAAGGAGGTTCATGCCCGATTTGAACGGCAAAATTCGTTACGCAGTTACTGGATCATCACGTTGACCTCGCCCGTCTAGATAGCAAGTGCAAGAGACTGTTGCGCCTGGGACTTACTGTTTGCCATTTCACCGACGGATTCATCGACCCACTTCTGATTCAGCAAGTCTTCAGAGGCCATTTCTTCCGTCGCGTCTCTGGTACGTCCAGCTCATTGCCTAACCTTATCCGCGACTACGACGAAGCCTCGACATTGTTCGCCTGCACGGGCAGTAAGCTTATACTCAACCGCCTCCACACGGGCTATCCAAGCTGCTGTTTTAAGGCGTTACTGGCCGCTCACAACAATAAAACAGAGGTAATTATGTCCCCTTTTGATATACAACGAATGTTGATAGACGAATTCCCACTGTCTTATTTGCTTGAAGTAGGCTTCCGGGCTACTTTTGCTTTTTTAGCAGTGTTTCTTTTTCTAAAATCAAGTGGCAGACGAGGCATTAGGCAACTATCACTGTTTGAGCTAGTTGTTATTCTGACGCTGGGTTCAGCGGCGGGAGACGTATCTTTCTATCATGACGTGCCCCTTTTACCGGTTGCAGTCGTCTTCCTCACTCTTTTGCTGCTTTACCGCATGATTGTTCTGGCTATGACCAAGAGCAAGAAATTTGAAGCCTGGATCGATGGTTTGCCTGTGACCGTCATTAGCAATGGAATGTTCGAAATGAAGGCATTCGAGACGCTCAACATGTCAAATAGCGAATTATTAATGGAGCTTAGGCAGCAAGGCGTCGAACATCTAGGACAAGTGAGATTAGGGTTAGTAGAAACTGATGGAGACATCAGTCTTTATTTCTTTGACGAGAAAGACCTTTGCCCTGGACTGTCAGTCCTCCCTGAAGAGCATCGACCTGAATTTCAGAAAGTGCCCGCGTCAACACTCTACTGCTGCGTGAAGTGCGGTTTCGCGCAATCTATCGAGAAGGAACAAGAAGCACGCTGCTTACGTTGCGGTCATAACCTCTGGTCAACGGCGCTGAGCACTCGACGCGCCAGGTAAGACTCTGGCAAGAACCGCATATTGATGACTATTCTCGCCCCCTCGATAGCTTCGGCCAGTGATAACTAAGCGCAGGCAGTCATTCACTGGCACTCGGATGCCATGATCATCTGGTAGGTGCCATCGACGGGCGAAGCGCATACCACTGCACATAAGACACATTAATGAACTGATGGATCTGTTGACGAACGCCCAGACTAATAAATTGAATTTCACGTAAGGGAGCAAGGTCACTATTAGAAGATTAGAAGTCGACAAAGCAACGGGAGAGCTTATGAGCCTTGCAATGACAATTTTCAGCATCATCACCGCGTGGTTGTCCATAGCCATTTCCATGTTGTGGGGGATCTTGCGAATCGCACGTCGACACCACCCACTCGTTCAGGAAGAGGACGTACCTAGCGTACGCTGGAAATACCTGTCAGCTCGGTATGCGCTGCCATTTTGCACCCGCCCAAACTGACGCAAAGGACGTGTCCGACCGCGTAGCAAGGCCTCAGGAGCTGCACTGATGTATCCAACTACACCCGATGGCCGCTATTTCGTAGTCAATGGCAAACTCTGGCGGTGCAGTAACCCTTCACTACCCGCAGACGTTCGGCAAAACCTTGTTAACGAACTGATGGCCGCACGTCGTGAGGTAAAGACCGCTAAAGCGTCAGGTGATCCGGACCAATTGAAGGTCGCAAGGGCCAAGGTACAAAAGGCCAAGGTTCAGCTGGGTGAGCGCGGCCCAGTGTGGTGGGACGATGGTTCCCCCGACTTTAATCAGCGTCACGTCGAAAACACGCCCTATTCTGAGTGGCATGAAGCCCTTGCGGTTACGAAAGCAAGATGAGGGTCTTGCGCAGGCTAAACCAGCCGCGTGAAGTTCATCTATCTGGGCTCTAGCATTAGCTCTCAACGCCGGCCCCTCCCATTGCCCGCCGACGCTGGTTCGCTTTTGAAAGGCAACCGTTCCAGATCACCTTATGAGCATCTACTTCCAAGCGACAATAGGTGATGGGCTTGACTCCCTCTTAATGGTGCGCCTTTTCTTATTGATGAGTATCCGTCTCCTCTGCGGGATAAAACTCGCCTACCTTACCTATCTTTTTCAGCCCTTCGCGCACCATTTTCTCAACGCGGGCCACTGCAGCTTGTTCGTTAGGATTAACCAACTGTAAGCACAAGCGTCGGACATTCTGATCGTGGGTACCCTCGCTCATCATCTCGTGTGTGAAAACTTGTTCGCCACGCCATAGGCATAATTGGGTATGAGTCCCGCCAAGCCATATCTCGTTAATTGATCTAAGGTCGGTTGTAGCCAGTTGATCGACGGTTATTGTCTTATCCATTGCGCTGTACCTTACCAATGAGTAGAGACAGGTAGACTTTCAAGCGTAGCGAGTCGTTCCAAACATCGGCGGTTCAACCGCGTCAATGGCGGAAAATCTGGTGCGCAAGGCCGCCACGCTAGTGCCCATGCTGAACGCGACGATACCGTAGACCCGAATGATCATCAGCGCCTTCACATGGACAATCGAGAATGGCTGCTCAATAAACCGCTCACTTGAACGCTTGATCCCTGACTCGAGTCGCTCAGCGGTGGTTCCTTTCAGACGGTATTTTGCCCGTTCGTTTCCGTCGCCTCACTTGCAATACACCGTCCAAAGCTGATCAGCACGCGTAGTAAAACTCTGACTCATCATTTCCCTGCGCATGCCCCAATCAGGATCTGAGGGCACGCTGGCAACACGTAGTGTCCCCCTGCCCCACCTACCGTTAATTGCATTCAACACGCTCATGACTTTCTCGGTAGCTTCAGGTTGAGAACCAGAGAAAAGGTCGTCGGTGTATTCACCCTTCTGGCAGAGGTTTACAAGGAGAACCTCTGCCTTGCTGTATTTGAAGCCTGGTCGAAAGATCCTATCCACCGCGTCTACAGCAGCCTTGGTCATCAATCGCACATCGTCAGTCGGATAAGGCAGTTCAACCAATACGCCATTGGCATATTTCGCTTCCTCAGGATTAAACATCCCGGTGCGAATGCTCACCCGGACTTTCTTACACAGCGATTTCTGCGCCCGGAGTTTCTCCGTAGCACGCTGCATGTAGGTGGCTACAGCTTCTTTGATAGGCGCAATTTGGGACAACCGTTTTCCGAACATCCGGCTGCAGCAAATTTCCTGCTTAGGTGGATCAGGCTCGTCGAGCTCAAGGCATGGGGTTCCGGCTAGCTCACGAGCTGTTTTCTCGATCACCACGCTAAATTTCTTTCGAAGCATCCAAGCATCAGCCTGTGAGAGATCCCAAGCTGACTTGATACCCATGCCTTCCAGATGCAGCGTCATCTTGCGCCCCACTCCCCACACATCTGAAACTGAGCTTTTTTTCAGTACCCAATCGCGCTTGGTTTGGTCACGGAGATCAACGACACCTCCGGTCTGCGCTTGCCATTTCTTGGCCGAGTGATTCGCGAGTTTGCTGAGCGTTTTCGTGCCGGCGATACCAACACCGACCGGGATGCCAGTGCTGCGATACACCTGGGCACGGATATGCCGCCCGAGCGCTTCGAGGTCACCTGGCACGCCGGCCAGATCCGCAAAAGCTTCATCAATGCTGTATACCTCAACAGCAGGGACAAGCGACTCGATCACGCTCATCACGCGCTCGCTCATGTCGCCGTACAGCGCATAGTTCGACGAGAAGGCCACGATGCCATGCTGCTTGAGTTTGTGCTTGATTTGGAAGTACGGCTCACCCATCTTCACAAACGGCTTGGCGTCGTAGCTCCGGGCAATCACACACCCGTCGTTGTTGCTGAGCACCACTATTGGCGTTTTGCGCAAATCAGGCCGGAACACTCGCTCACAGGATGCATAGAAACTGTTGCAGTCGATCAAGGCAAACACCGGCGGCGTCTTAATGTCCATGGCTGCGCACGCTGTAGGTAATAACCCCCCAAATCGACAGGTCGTCCCCTTCCATCACATGCCGGTCCGGGTATTTGGGGTTCTCCGAGCACAGAATGACGCTCTTGCCGCGCAGGCACAGGCGTTTGCACAGCGGATCATTATTGAGCAGCGCCACGACGACATGGCCATGTGCCGGCTCGATTGAGCGATCAACCACCGCCAGATCACCAGCAAAAATACCCACCCCCTGCATGCTGTCACCATCGATGGTCACCAGATAGACATGCGGGGCTCGAACGTTCAGCACCTCATCCAGCGAGATCTGCTTCTCCATATGATCTGTCGCGGGCGATGGAAACCCGGCAGGAATCTTGAACGCACACAGCGGCAAGCGAATCCCCCCACTTGCAAGGGGACCCAAAAGAGTGAAGCCCATGATACGCGCCCTCCAATTAACTGTATGAATATACAGTTAACGTTGTAGGCCGCATCCGGTCAATTCTTCTGACAGATGTTTCTGACAGGCGGCCTTTCTGTACAAGGCGCTGTAAAAAAAAATGAATTTGGGTTCAACTGAGCGCCGCTGACTATTCGACAGCCTGATGAGTGCGGTTGACTTCACTCAGACCAACGTATTCGTGGAAGAAAAGTCCTTAGTTTTTTCCAGCTCAGGACGCTCTAATGATGACCCAAATTTTGCCTGTCATTCTGTCTGGAGGCTCAGGTTCCAGGCTCTGGCCCCTCTCGCGCCAACTCACTCCCAAGCAGTTTCTGCCCTTGACGGGGGAGCTGTCGATGCTGCAAGTCACCCTTGAGCGATTACGGGGGCTCAATACCGCGGTGCCGCAATTGATCTGCAACGAGCAACATCGCTTTATAGCGGCCGAGCAACTGCGCCAACTGGGTCTTGAGCAGGCCAATATTTTGCTGGAGCCGGTCGGCCGCAATACCGCGCCGGCCATTGCGCTGGCGGCCCTGCAGGCGTGCAGTGAGCAGGCAGATCCCCTCTTGCTGGTACTGCCAGCTGACCACCTGATTAAAGATATTCCCGCCTTTGAGGCCAGCATTCAAACAGCCTTGCCTTTGGCACAGGCGGGCAAACTGGTGACGTTCGGGATTGTTCCAAGCCATCCTGAAACCGGCTACGGCTATATCGAAAAAGGCGAAACCATTGGCGCGGGAGGTTTTCGCGTAAAGCGCTTTGTGGAAAAACCAGACCACGACACAGCGCGCGAGTACCTGACCCACGGCGGTTACTTGTGGAACAGCGGACTGTTTATGTTTCACGCCAAATGTTACCTGCAAGAGCTCGAACGTTATCGCCCGGACATTCTGGCCGCTTGTCGAACAGCCTTGGCGGGTAGCACGCGCGATATGCATTTCACACGCGTCGATGAAGCCGCTTTTGCGGCCTGCCCGGATGACTCGATTGATTACGCCGTGATGGAAAAAACCCCTAACGCGGTGGTCGTACCGCTCAACGCTGGGTGGAGCGACATCGGCTCCTGGACGGCGCTCTGGGAGGTCAGTGACAAGGACGACCACGGCAATGTGTTCAAGGGTGACGTAGTGAATCGGCAGTCGCGCAACACCTATGTCCATGCCGACAGCAGACTGGTCGCGGCAGTGGGTCTTGAAGACCTGGTGATTGTTGAAACAACGGATGCGGTGCTGGTGGCGCATAAGAATAATGTGCAAGAGGTGAAGCACATCGTCGAGCAACTCAAAAGCAGCTCACGCACCGAGCACTTGAACCAGCGCACCGTATACCGCCCTTGGGGCATCTATGAATGCGTGGCCAATGGGCATCACTATCAGGTCAAGCGCATTACCGTAAAACCGGGGGCCAAACTGTCCGTGCAAATGCACCGGCACCGGGCCGAACACTGGATCGTGGTCAGCGGTACAGCCCGAGTGACCAATGGCGAGCGAACCTACCTTGTTGGCGAGAACCAGTCGACCTATATACCGATTGGCCAGGTGCACGCACTGGAAAACCCGGGCCAGAGCCCCCTGGAGCTCATTGAAGTTCAATCGGGTACTTACTTGGGCGAAGATGACATCGTTCGATTTGAGGATAAATACGGGCGCTCATAACAGCCATACCTAGAGAGTCCGCACGGCAGACAGCAACATCGCTGTTCAGTCATGAAATATGATATTACACTCGCGCCATCATCGATTTAGCGCAGGCGCAAATTCCAAAAACGGCCGCGCCTCGGTATGTGAGGTGGGACGTATGCTTTCTTCAATATATCGAACCGACATACTTCCCCCCTCGGTGATCAGCGTCGTGCAAAACGAAGCACTGCTCGAACATCTGAGAAAATTTATCAGTCCCGACATTATGCCGTTGAGTGCTTTTAATAATACAAAAGCCAGGGACTCAGATTGGCACGCTGTAAAAGCCATTTTTATTGAAGCGGGTATGGCCAGTCACCTGGACGACAGCCTTGAGATAATCAAACAGGTTCGCACAGTCAATCAACGTGCCTGCATCTTTGTATTGGTGACCCACCCCAACGCGATATCAAGCGTTGACTATCATATTGCCGGTGCTGATTACTGCATAAAATTACCGGGTAACGCGCAGGATAAAACAAGCGTATTAGTGCGCACGCTTAATGAGTCTTGCTGGAACCACGCCCCTCTTCAGCTAAGACTGGATCGAACAAAGTTACACTTGTGCAGCGCCACAAGCACACTCGAACTCACGCACACCGAGATGATGATTATCGACACCTTGCTGCGCGCACCGCATCAGGTCATGAGTTATGAACACATCGTAAAAGCCCTGGCCGCGACCATTGTCTTTTACGACCCCAGAGCTCTGGAGAAAGCCATCAGTCGACTCCGGACAAAGATAAAAAACGCACATCAGCTCAAACTGATCTTCAGTGTTCGCAGTTTTGGCTATCGACTGCGCCGGTCAAGCGTGTACGGATAATAAGCACGCCTGATGCCAACACTCAGGGAACAGGCAATCCCCCAATAACTCTTCACGCAGGGAAGCGCGTTAATATGAACACCGCACTAAACGCCTTACCAGAGCACTGGGTATTCGATTTTACCGCCCGAGAACTGCGTACTCCGCACGCCTGTATTGACCTGACCTCAACCGAATCCCTGCTGATCAAGACACTGATGCTCAGCCACTCAAGAGTTTGCAGTAAACAGCAGCTCATTTTGGGTATCGATAAAGACATACACCGCTATAGCGGCCTGGAGATGTGCTTGAGCCGCCTGCAGAATAAAGTCAAAGACGCTTTTGGCGAACGCCTGTTCAGGTCCGTGCGCAACTGTGGTTACTGCCTGGTGCAAGATCTTAAAAACGCCCTCCCAATGGCCAGGCGCTCACCTGCCTCTCAGGTATAGGAATATCCCTGCCTCAGGCCGTCAATGACAGGGCTGAATGGTTATTTCCGGCGTCAGAGCAAAAAACCTCAAGGCCATCTGTGGCCACTGCGATAGCATGTGGCCAACAATCAACGAGTGCGTGTGCCGCTGTGCCGATCCATGAACATCTCTGACATCTCGGGCAAGACGTTTTGACAAAGCCTAAAAAACCACCTGAAAAGCCGGGTCCCGCGACAGCTGCGGATATAGAACGATCAATCCAGGCCTTGAACACGATGGCAGAGCGTCTATGGGGGGACGGCAGAGAAATTGAGGCCAAAGCCCTGCTCGATGCCCTGGATGCATTGAATCGAGCGCTGGATAGAATCAGGATTGGCGAAAGTCGTCGGGTGAAAACACTTCACTGATGGGCGTTTCTCGCCAAGAAAACGTACAAGATCCCAGTCCCTCAATGTTCTGTTCGAGATCCTATGATTCATGTCGTGGCTTGCACAGGGCGAGGTCAGACAGATAAAAATGGGGAAGGTACTGAGGTTGGTCGAGGATCACTATCAACATCGCTCACCTGTTAGATATAAATAATCACAGCATTTGCCTATGCGAGCAGAGAACTGTTCCTACACTTCAATCAATGCCACTTGCTTGCTTGGGTGTCCTTCCTGAGCACGGTCAAAGAGCAGCAACTCTGAATATGTTCTTACTGGCTGAAGGGTGACTTATGTCGATTTCAATTGGCATTATGCGGGTGTTGGGTGGCCTCTTCTCTTTCAAAAAAATACCAGCTCCTCGACGGCTCAGCCACGACGAAGCGACCTTGCTTGAACACTACCGCTTGCTGTCTGAGTCAGACCGCATAGCAATGCGTTATCTGTGCACTTCGTTAAAGGAGATTTCTCGCTTTTAAAGCTAAGTTGTACCGTTAGTTTTACCGAACTAACTCACTGTGTCCCAATGCTTTTCAGTGACAGCTGCGACTTAGCTGATACGCCGGGTGTCGCGAAACACGCCTTCGACGTAGACCAGATTGAGCAAGCCATGCGACTGGAACAACGCCTCCAGCGCCTGATAGATGTGCCAGAGAGCAAAGCCCGCAATACCGTCGTGGTCGCGGGTGGTGGAGTTACCGGGATTGAAACCGCGACTGAAATACCAGCTCGCCTGCGTGCAGTTTTGGGTGATAACGCCGAGGTCGAAGTCATTATTGTCGACCTTGGATCGAAAGTTGGGACCTCGTTAGGGCCTGAAATCGCTCAGTCGCTTTCGCGGCGGGCGCTTACTACCGTGCCTACCAGTACGAATTGGGGGGTAAGACCGTTTTTAATGAACCTCGCACGTGGCGTTTGGAACCCATGCTCGGTGTGCGTTGGACAAAACTGACACCCCTGTGGATGTGGACTCTCTTGGCTTCAGCACTCGTAAAAAAACCCATTGGACTGACCCCGTTTGCGGGGTTACGCAGCCAAGTGGATTTAAACGATAGGTGGACGTTGTCTGGTGCTGTCGACAAGGGTGGTTTCGATACGTCCTCCAAGAAAACTTATAACGGGCAGGCATATCTCGGATACAGGCTGTACCTGCTGGAATATCCGACTTTAATTCGCTTGGGTTATCGTGTGCTGGCTCAAGACTATCGAACCAAGGATTTTACAGGCAAGACGTTCAAATACGATGTCACTCAGCGCGGGCCTGTACTGGGTGTGTCCATGCGTTTTTAACGCCTGATAAAGGAGCAAGGGAATGAAAAAACAACACGTGAAACTTATGACGTTGGCTTTGGCAGGCTTACTGACTTCTGCACAGCTCGCACATGCCTGCACACGTTTGGTTTACCTGGGTGACAATCAGAATGTAATCACTGCCCGGTCCATGGACTGGAAATCCGATGTGGGGACCAACCTGTGGGTTTTCCCTCAGGGTATGCAACGTACTGGAGAGGTGGGCCCTAACTCTGTTAAATGGACGTCCAAATACGGCAGTGTTATTGCCACCGGATACGATATCTCAACAACAGACGGCGTAAACGAAGCAGGGCTTTCTGCGAATTTACTGTGGCTCGTTGAGTCAGAATACCCACCCCTCACAAAGGGCAAGCCCGGCCTGAGTATTGCCGCGTGGGCGCAGTATGTACTTGATAATTTCAGCACGGTGGCTGAAGCCGTAGAGGTTCTGAAAACTGAACCTTTTAATGTCGTGACTGCAGCGGTGCCGGGAGAAAGTCGTCTCGCCACACTGCACCTATCAATGTCGGATGCCACTGGCGACAGCGCCATTATTGAATACATTGATGGCAAGCAAGTCATTCATCACAACCGGGCCTATCAGGTGATGACAAACTCCCCCGCCTTCGCGGACCAGCTGGCGATGAACGCTTATTGGCAAGCCATTGGCGGGACGGTGATGCTGCCGGGTACTAATCGATCGGCTGATCGATTCGCTCGTGCGTCCTTCTACGTGAACGCTGTTGCGCAATCACAGGATCCACGCCTGTCATTAGCCAGTGTGTTCAGTGTTATTCGCAACGTGTCTGTGCCCTATGGCATCACAACCCCAGGGGAGCCGAACATATCTTCAACGCGCTGGCGCTCGGTGATTGATCACAAACAGGGCCTCTACTTTTTTGAATCGGCGATAACGCCCAACACTTTTTGGGTGGACCTTAAAAAAATGGATTTTTCAAAAACCACAGGAGTGGTCAGGAAGCTGGATCTAGGCCCTAATCAAAGCACGATTTATTCAGGGGAAGTATCGAGCCAATTCAAAATAGCGCCCGCCTTCAAGTTCGAGGGCGCTTAGAAAGATTCATTAATGCGCCTGTAAATTATCGCCACCGCTTTGTAATGCTTACAGCTCGACGTTGACGTCATTTGGTTTGATGCTGACCGTTGCTCCTCAGAGGATGATAAAGCCTTGGAAAGCATCCTCAAAGGGCTAGATCCGACCGTAATATGGTCAGTAAACACTAAGCCAGAATGCATGTTCAGAATGGTGATCAACCGTACCTTTCTGCGACAGATGCAATGTGCTACTGGCCGGAAACCGTAACGGCAGTCGCCGTCAGACGACGAGAAGCAGGTTCATGCGAGATCGCAGCACCGCTGGGCCTTGACGATCTATTGGGGTTGGTTGTTAGGCCAGCGGGAAGGTTTGCCACGCAGAAAACAAAGATCTACCAAGACCGCTTCAAGTCCAAAAGCTGGATGAAGATATGGCCACTGCTTGCGCCTGCGTCAGCGCCTTTACCTCCGACTCACCGATGCCATCATGACGCATTGCGTAGAGCTTCAAACATTGATGATTAACCTATCACGTCGCCACCTTATCATTCTGCACCGCGCAATCGGTATATGAATAAACCGCCTTGCCCGAAACAGCTGCACTTACCTTGGTTGATCTACAGGGTAAGCCGTAAACACGCACAACATGAATAAACCCTAAAACATCATTTACTTCTGGACTGCTGATTCTTCCAGACCGTACTCGAACTAAAGACCGGCTGAAAAAAACGATCAAATATTACATGTAAATCATTACTCGACTGTTTACCAATACGGAGTTCCAAAATCTCACGTTCAAAGCACTTACTCCTGCCCATTAACTCCCTGGAGAAATGCAACGAACCTGCAATTTCGGACATCTTCAGAAAATGAGCGCTAGCATCACGAGTTTTTTCATTCTGTTTGTACACAACACCTTCCAGATTTTTAAACTTGGAAAAGCTGCATTTATTAATATCCTTAACAATCGAATTATTTTTATGAGTCGCCAATGTACTCGAATGCACGCCACACTCTTGATTGAACAAAACCGGACCCGCTGTCAACATGCCTCCTTTTTCAACAACCAGCTTCTTAGGGAGTGGCTTTAACGGAATATTGTCGACGTCATTCCAAACCCCGCCTTTTCTTTGCAATATCTCTGACTTTATAACGTCTGCTCCGGATGCAAAACAACGGACTTCGGCGCTCATCGCCTCCACAAATTGATGGTATCGCTCAGAACTTTTAAATTTAGAAAACCACTTCTCTTGCACCGCGTCTTTAACCTTAACCCCAACAAGCTCTTTTTTCAGTCGTTTCAAATCACCTTTATCTGCAGACAAAACATGCAAGACGACCGAATAGCCCTTATTCATCTTGGCCGTAGCAATAAGATTGTCAGCATACCCCCTAAGCACAGCGGTATCTCCATACCAGAAATGATGAATCGTACTGGGCACTTTCTTAATGCTGGGTGTTTCATTGGTATTATAGGTATCTTTTAACACCTCAGAAAAACTTGTAACAGCCGAACCACCCCCCACATTTAAGGTTGACCTAATCGTACTCACAAAAGAACGTGCACAGTCACCCATACGAAACATTAGAAATCACCAGATCGGATTAAATTCAACTGATTAACCCACAACCTTGCATGAAAGACTTTAAAAAAACGCTCCCAAATAACTAAATTGGCTCATCTCTAATACACAAAATATCATGCTGTAAAATCAGCCCCCACAAAAGCTTCCGACGCAGACGCTGGAGCAGCATAAAAGCGGATGCCAATCGGCAGTGTGATGTGCCAGGTGATATACAGGCCATCGCAGCGATTCGGCGCTGCCCAACCACGCCGTACGTGACTACGCTAAGGAGCTTGAAGAAGAGTTCAGCGAAGGGCCTAACGCTCCGGTATAGGGCTAGATAATGGGGAAGAAAATATCAAACCGCACGTATCTGCGAAGGATAGAAACGAGCGCAATATCTATAGTTTTTCCAAGACAATTTTTCTACTGAAATGAAGATACTTAAGAATAGCGCCGGCAAGCCGGCAATCCATTCGATGGTCATCAAGAATAAGCGTTAACCGGGAGAGGACAGCCGAAACCACCCTTAGGACGACGGGTATAGCAAATACTCAACGATCCAGAGCAAGCAGATAATGCAACCACAAGATTTTTTATCTTTCCAAAAATAAATATCGCAATGTCATATAGATGCAAGATGTACTTTAGAAATCTGGCCTCACATAACACATAGAGCTTTCAATATTTTAATGTAGGCCGGCAAGCAATAAAGGCTTATAGAACACACCACGCTAAATATATTTAAAATTCAAAACCAACACCTGCACCTGCAGTGACTTGCTTTGAAACGTTATCGTATGCAGCATTGAGCTTTACGCTCAACGCTTCATTAATTCGACGTCCCGCGCCGATGGCAAAGGCTTGAGCAGACCCGGATGTGCCAAAGCCTGCCGAGACCGATGTTTTGCCGGGACTCATCGGGGTTATTAGGGAACTCATTGCAGCACTTTGCGCCATAAAACCACTCACATTTCTATCCAAACGTTTAACTTTCTGCTCAACACCATGTACACGCGTCTCGAGATTATCTATACGCAATTCGGCTATGCCTATGCGGCGCCTATTAACCATACTCATGGCAGTATTAACATCAACCTGCTCAGCGACGTCATTTACCCTTCCCGCAAACTGTTCAAGGTGCTGAGCGGTATTGACTATTTCTTTTTTATTTTCATTGACCTTACCGTCTACCGTTTTAATACTGTTCTCGGTCTCGACTTTGTCAGCGGCAGCCATCTTCGCATTAATGTCTACCTTATCATCGAGCGCGCGAATCTTATTGTCGCCCTCCGCCTTATTGCCCGATATCAACGCCTGATTATCTTTAACTTTATCATCCACTTTTTTTATGTCTGCAGCCGCCTCAATTTTATTGACATCAATAGCTGCTTTATTAGCCGTCACCCTAGTATCTACTTCGGTTATTTTAGTATCGGCTTCAACCTTGTTGGCATCTATAGATGTTTCAGTAGCCATCACCCTGCGGTCCACACGATTGATTTCTCTATCGGCATCAATCTTATTGGCATCTATTGAAGATTTATTCAACGCAACATCGCTGCCCATATTAGTGATTTTTGCATCAACCTCAGCCTTATTGGTAACTATTGAAGAGGTATTCGACGCAACATCCCTGCCCATATTAGTGATTTTTGCATCAGCCTCAGCCTTATTGGCAGCTATTGAAGAGGTATTCGACGCAACATCGCTGCCCATATTAGTGATTTTTGCATCAGCCTCAGCCTTATTGGCAGCTATTGAAGAGGTATTAGACGCAACATCCATGCCCATATTAGTGATTTTTGTATCAGCCTCAGCCTTATTGGTAGCTATTGAAGAGGTATTCGACGCAACATCCCTGCCCATATTAGTGATTTTTGCATCAGCCTCAGCCTTATTGGTAGCTATTGAAGAGGTATTCGACGCAACATCGCTGCCCATATTAGTGATTTTTGCATCAGCCTCAGCCTTATTGGTAGCTATTGAAGAGGTATTCGACGCAACATCGCTGCCCATATTAGTGATTTTTGCATCAGCCTCAGCCTTATTGGCAGCTATTAAAGAGGTATTAGACGCAACATCCCTGCCCATATTAGTGATTTTTGTATCAGCCTCAGCCTTATTGGCAGCCATTTCTCTGTCGGCACTGACCTTATTGGCATCTATTAAAGACTTATTCGCATCAGCCTTATTATCTACCTGGGTGATGTGTGCATCAGCGTCGGCCTTATTAACATCTATTGAACGTTTATTCTCCGCGACCTTGCTATCTACCCGAGTGATTCTTGCATCAGCGTCAGCCTTATTGTCACCAATTTCTTGCTTGTTAACTGCGATAGAAGCAGTATTAGCATCGACCTCCCCCTTTAACGTGGTGGACAAATAATTGTTATGGTCACTTAGGTTTTTGACTTCTTTTCTCTTCGCATTAATATAAGCATCAGCCGATTCTACAACTGAACAAACCAGATTTCTAGGTACATATGATGCTCCGCCAGGAATAGTTGTACCTCCTAAGCTTTTTACATCCACAGCGGTAACGATTTCTTTTGCATCTGGGTCTAGTGCATCTACATCGTCGCCACCACCATACTTCCAAATTTCGAGTGGCGCGGCAGAAGAATTTGCACTTCCCACAATCACGGTAAAAAACAAAAAATATTTTTTCATCGAAGCACCTAAGACCCAAGAGACTGAAGATAATGATACCTACTACGCGCACTTTACAAACATTAAAAACCCTTAAAGAATCTTAAAGAATCTTAAAGAATCTTAAAGAATCTTAAAGAATCTTAAACCCGCCAAGACAATCCTACTTAATTACCTACACAACAATATTCACCGCTCCTAAGAACCACGCACCCGCTCCCTGCATACTTAGCATATTAATAAGTGATCATCGACCGTACTTAGAAGGGCGTTCCTATTTTTGTACGGAATTCTGCCAAATTTATAAGACCTCTTTGTTAGGCCCTATGGCTTCGCACAGTGTCACTGTTGCCCATGGTCATACACCTTATACTCGTCAGGAGTGAAATCAGGGACAGATAGCACGCCCACCTTTCTCTTGATCATATTGTCTGCTATTGCCATCAATTCTTTTAACTCTGATAGTTCATTTTCCTTCTGAAATTTTAAGTGCAATTTCGGTCCTAGTGAGACCCAAGACCATAATTTTACTTGAGACCCTCCATCGTGGGCAGAGGCGAGATCTTCCGTCTCTTCCGAATCTGTTGCAAATATAGAATAAGTAGTCTTGCCAATAAAATGATCTTGCCAAGAAGACAGGTGAGCATCATTCAAGTAGCGAAGCGCCTTTTCTTCATATTCAGGCTCTAGATCTTTAATTATAGTTAGGCAGTCTTTCTCGATATTTTCAATTGCAGTTCCCAACAGACCAGCCTTTTCTTTCAGATCAGCTGCCCCGCGCTGCACCTGATCTAAAATAGCCTTATCCTTGGCCAAAACTTCGCTTTTTTTTGGTTTTTTTACAAGCAACAATGTCTCTGAGAGAGTTTTGTATTTAGCGGACTTCAGATCCCCTCCCTGACGACTAAATATTTCGTTAACGCCTCTAAGGTCTTTGCTAAGAAAACCAAAATTCTCAACACTTATTGTTCTATTCGAGTGCGGGGTATTATTCACACGCCTAACAAATTTTTCTAAATTTCGAGTTCTCACCTTATTATCCAGTGACACTTGACGATTAAAATCGTAGCATATCTGATCAATAGTTCTTGGAGCACTGCTTCTAGACAAAAAACTTAAACCCACTCTCTACCCCTTATATAAAGACGTCAATACTGATGAGCTCGACCAAGCTCTACAAGACTTATGTCAACGTAAATATCACTGCAATCTAGCCACGCAGAGTAATTAAAACTATCAGATATCGCTCATGCACTCTCGCCAAAGCGCTTTTTCGACAACGAAACGTATAGATGCAGAAGCTTTTTTAGTATTCATAGGGTTATAGCGAGAGCTTTGGCTGGGTTTGCATCGATGATCTGTAGATTCGGTGGCCGGTCAGGATGTTGACGCATCCAGCTTCGACCGCTCTTTATATTTGTTGCGCGATACTTCTTTGGCGTAGGCCTGACAGGCTTGCAGCGCCATCAGTCCTTGGTCGCCGTCGCCGGTGATTTCGATAATTCGTTGAGCATGCGCTCGGTCAAGTTGGGCTCTCGCGGTTCCATGAACCATGCAGTAAGCCCTGATTGAAGCGGGCAAGGTGCGCTCTTCCTTGTCAACACTGACCGCTGGCGCGGCTTTAGTCTTTGACTTTGGCGGCATCGTCAGCGTGGTAATGGCACTGGCCCCCGCTGACTTTTACAAAAGCATGACCACGCACACCGGCCCTAAGGTCTGGCAGGACGTGTACCGGCGTAAACTCACGCTGGCGAGGTCTACCTGAAACTCACGGTCATGGATGATGTGCTGATCGTGTCCTTCAAGGAGCTATGAACATGAAATGTCCATCCTGCGGCGCGGCAGAGCTGGTGCATGACACTCGCGACCTGCCTTACACCTACAAGAACGAGTCCACTGCGATCCCTTCAGTCACCGGCGAATTCTGCCCGGCCTGTGGCGAAACAGTACTGGATGCCAGCGAGTCCACCCGTGTGAGTGCTGCGATGCTGGCCTTCAACAAACAAGTGAATGCAGCGATTGTTGATCCAGGCTTTATCACCACCGTGCGTAAAAAACTGGACCGTGACCAACGTGAAGCGGCCGAGATTTTCGGCTGTGGCGTAAATGCGTTTTCCCGTTATAAGAGCGGTAAAACTAAACCACCACTGGCACTGGTTAAGTTACTGAAACTGCTCGATCACCATCCCGAGCTGCTGAATGACCAATTGACCTTGCCCTAGGCTCCCTGAATGTTCGATTCGAACGGAATGTAACCCGACTCAGAAGAGAAATCGGTCTTCGGTTACCCTTGAACTCGTGCCATACACTCGGGCGGATCCAGCCATTGGTAGGCTGTTCGCTTTTGTTAACACCTTCCGTGGCCCAGTCCTTGGCGATGCGCACGCCGGGGCGTCCGATTAGAGAGTCGACATCCTTGAAGCGGACTTTCGCGCCGACGTCATCGCTGCTGTCCAGGTCAACGTAGCTGTAAAACGGCTGCAATTGCGGCTCGACGTACAAGTCCTTGTTGACCTCGAACGGGTAGCCGTTTTCCAGCGAGGCTGGTGTAGCCTCGGCCGCGGGTTATCAGTTTCGTCAGGTCGTTAGGTCTGGCCTCGATGTCGAAGCGATTGACTTGCAATACGCCGTCCAGATACCAGCCGGAGGGACCGAAGTGCATCCAGTAGGCGCCTATTCCATAGGCTCGTAAAGTGTCCTCACCGGCGGCGCTGCGGGTGTAATGACTGACACCCGCATTGAGCGTGCCCGCCGATAACGAGATGCCGGCCTGCTCATGGCTGCCGTCGGCTCTGACCTTGCGGTAGAGGTCGGTGCCTACCTGAAACGCCGTCAAGTCGTAGTTGTATTCGGGAGTATTGCCCAAGTATAGATTTTTTAAGATGAAGGTAGCGTAAAACTTATAGAGATCTACGTTTTAAGTTAAAACTATTAATTGATTTAACATCCCCTCTCGAATTACCTAATGGTAGATCTACTAATGCATCAACCGTACCAGCTGTCTGGCCAGTTTTAAGCCCATCCTCTTCCAGAACAATTTTAAACAAATGGGCTTTTTTATCATAGCACTTGAACAATATTCTGAACTTGGTATCAGGTTTAAATAGTGTTTCTTGCTGATTATGAAACTCGTCCAGTCGTTTTCTCTGGCTCGTGCTTGAATCAATCCATGCGCCATACTCCTTGTATTTAAGGATAGACTTAATTGCTGCATCAAATTCATTATTATATGAATAAAAATACGCCGGTTCTATTTTGATATCTCCAAACGGCAAATAAAATTTTGAAATATCCGCCCCCGATTTGCCTTTTAACACAAAAAAGGCCATATCTGAATTATCCAAAGACCCTACACTCATAAAAAAGTTCGCAATATCAGGTCTTTTACTGGTAGACATAAAAGCCTTATCGAAATACAAATCCCCTTCACTTGCTTTTATTATCTTGCTTGGTGCAACCTTAATCCCTCTGAACAGCATATAATTATTACTTGAAAAACCTCTCATGTAATTTACTGCCTCAACAATATCGCCAGTCAAACGGTCTAATATTTCGTGTTTATCCTCACCCCTTAAATAACTGTTTATAAGTTCAAAATTTGAACTTACATAAAAAGAAATAGCAGCATAATGCTTGAACGACATATTTTCTGGAACAATACCCAGTCTCAACGAGGCCGTATGCTTAAGCTTCATTTTTGCGATCATCGTAAAATCAAGGAATGGGTAGTTTGCTTGATACCGGTAAACATCAATCAAATCTTTAGCCGCCTGCAGCCTTGTATTTAAATCCATCAAAACGCCCACACGTTCTTTATCGGAATTTTTAAGTTGAGAACAAATGATTTTATTGCATGCGAGCGCTGCGACTTCAGCCCCATAATGTTTAGTGATCAGATCCGACAGAACGTCTGTAAAATCTTTAGCCGTGAAATCTCTTAAGTCCTTTGGCGAGAGCGACTCACCAAATAAAAGGTTATTTATTTCCTCGGTGATATTTATATCGCTATTTTCTTTATTCGGCGCAACACTCAGATCCCATGCTGGACTATTGGCACATATATCTTCACGTAAAACTCGCAGATTCCGAGCGACTATTGCAATCACTTTTCTTAAATCTGCTTCCAAAGAAACCTTTATTTTAGACGAAAGAGCAATAGGCGTCTCACTTTCGAGTTTTTTTTCTTCAAGTATCACCGAATTCGCAATTAGATTGTTTTTCTCTGCGTTCAAATTTGAAACTTTCACCAGAACTACACTTTCCAATTTTTTAGCATCAGGACGTATATACCTATACTCATTCGAAGCCAACTCGGCAGGTGAGTTTTTCAATCGCATATTTTTAGGCAATACGTATTTATGCTTCTTGCCTCCTGCCCTCTTAAAGTTTTCTAATACATCGCCTCCGGGACAGCAAAAAAATTTTGAACTAATACCTTTAAGCATATCTACCCTCCCCTCAATCAGGCCATATATTTAACACATAGGCCAAAGCATGCAATTTACTTTTAAAATGCATCATTCTAATAATCCACTCTTTAAAAAAACGCTCATCACACTCCATCTTCATAGCGGTGTACTTCAATAGAGAAAAAATATCCAGATTACTACTTGCAGGCCAGAACCTGCTCCACATTAAGGATTTGCGCCAACGGCCACTTCTCAGGAGGTAATTAACAAGGAATGGTAATATTCTGCAGGAACTCGACTCAGTCTCTGATCGACAAGCACAAAACACGTAAAACCGTCACCCTATAATTAATCAAAGCAATAATAACCCCGGCCGCGAACTCAAATACTTCATAAACAGTCAAACAAACCTCAAAAAAACTCTGACGCCAAATTTAAAATCTTGCCCTCTGCAAATTTCGAAATACCCGTATCGGCGTCGTTAGCATTCTCTCTAGATCGTTTATTATAAGATTACGAAATTCAAACACCCGTTTTGGCCAACTATGCAAAACCAGTAATTCTCGTATTTGAATAACTTAAAATACAAAAAACACTCTTTAAAAATTATCAAGCTGCCATCTTCATAAAAACTTACGAAGTGAGCGATATTTTAAAGCGCACAAGCTCGAAACCCCCGAGCATAACCATTGAAACCCCACGCGCAACGAGTACACCATGCTAGCCGTTCATAACACTCACTCAACTTCTGTCATCCCTCCTCAACCCCAAGGATTGGAAAACCAAGATTCCAACAGCATAAAGCGTAATGTTACTTCAGCAGGAAACTCCTCTGAATCATTTTCTACAGCAGCTAACAGCCCCCCCACAAACAACACTGACTCTTTATCTATAACGATACCTAAGCAAATCCACAGGGCTCCTTTAAAGGAACGCAGAACCCTCAAAGCAAAACAAATATTAACACTAACACGTGCTTTATTTAAAGGCAGCCCATATAAATCCGATAATAAAATCACATCATGTACAACTTTGGAGGAATGGAGCGCAAAAATAAACTCAATCAATAAAGTACGCGCATCAGGAACTTTGGAAAAACAATTGGAGCACGCTATTGCCTCTAAATCTGGTAACTGTGGAGAAATGGCATGTCTAGCATATATATTTTGGTATCAAATAGGCCTGTGGCCTGAAATGATCGAGTATGATCCAACCAAAGGGACTTTCGACCATCAGGCCTGCGTAATTAAAATTGGGATTGAGGATTTTGTCATTGACCCTTGGGCAAATATTTTATGTAGACTCGAGGAACATATCGACGCCCTCGCCAACAAAGTCAAGCAATGGGAATCTCAAGAAAAACATGTTGTACCAAGATTCTTCTATGCTATGACCCAAGATAATATCCCTGGCAAAGAGTTCATGCAACGCTATGCGACTACTGAAGAACACATTAGACATCTACGCCTTACCGCGCGGTATGAGCATAAGGAATTAGAAAGACTTGCCAATACAGATTTCTTCCTGAAAATAACGAAAGATCTAGAGCAAAACCCAACGCGCCAACTAGAAATTTAGTTTTCTTCAAACAAGACCACTTCAAACACATAAATACACAACTTTAAATTCTTTTCTTCTTAAAGTTAGCTCACTTGATCCTAGAGAATGCAACGTATTGGTGAGCAATTAAAGTAATACTCTTTCCTTAAGTAAGGCTTGGTGGCCGAGCTGGATAGTGACGCATCCAGCTTCGGCGGCTCCTTTTATTTCGTGCGTGATACTTCTTTGGCGTAGGCCTGACAGGCTTGCAGCGCGATCAGTCCTTGGTCGCCGTCGCCGGTGATTCTGATAATTCGTTGAGCATACGCTCGGTCAAGTTTGGCTCTCGCGGCTCCATGAACCACGCCGCCGGGGCCGGTGGTGGCTTGCACTACGTTACGATCATTTGTGGCGGTGGTGTCGAGTAGGACTGACAGCCGCAGGTCAGCAGTAGCAAGGCGATCACGCAGGCGGGTCTGAGTGGTTTTGGCATAAGTCAGGGCTCGGTAGTGGGCTTGGTCGCTGGCTGCCAGGCACTGCTCCAGGGCGAAGCGCTTGACCTGAACGACGAGGATTAACGCTGAATTGGCATTGGCCAGGTGGGTCAGGGTTGGTTGATGGGCGGTTTCCTGTTTAGCCAGTTGCTGGCCGTAGGCGTTGGCCTGCCACGCCCAAGCTGCCCAGGCACTGCTGGCCATGAGAGAGAGGATCAGCAGCAATGCCCCTCCCCACTTCACCGCTCGAGCTTCACGCCAACACCTTGAGAGCGCGGGCATACAGCGTCTGACGATCCGCCGCGCCGTTTTGGCCGCCGTTGATGCGGCGGGTAATGGTGTCGAACTGGCCCGCGTCAGCCAAGGTGTTGAGCCCCCTGCTCGCCCAAAACCACGCCGCGGACGTGCACGCATGCTGCGGCTTTTCCAGCCGCTCGGGTTGGTTGATCAGGTCAAGGGCCAGCGCTTCGCCGCACATCATGTAGTTGGCCCGGCCGGTGATCTGGATCAGGCCACGGCCCCGGTACTTTTGGCTGTCGCCATCCGCCTCTGGTGTGTTGCCCAAGCGCTTGGCCAGTGTGCCGGTGTCGTATTTGCTCAGGTATTGGTCATTGCCCAGTTCGCGCACGTAGCGGAACTGGCCAGATTCGTGGCCGATCTGGGCGATAAAGGCGGCGATGCGTTTCGGGCCGACGATCTGGAAGCGGACCATCGCGGTGTTTAGCACAGGAACAAAAACGCCGGCTGTTTTGCCGGCGTCGGGGAGGATCTGCTGGAGTTGCTGCTGGGTGATCGACATAGGCTTGCCCTAACGATAACGCCCGCTCATGGCCGGCTGGGTGTGGGTTTACACTGCTTTTAGCGATACGACTTTGAGGGGGGCTTTGGGCTTCTTGCCTTTGGCCTTGGCTTTGCCCTTTTTGCCGCCGTTGCATTCGACGGTGGTGCTCCAGCCGCTTTGGGTGAAGACCTGCTCCACCGAGTCCACCAGGTACTCGCCATCAAGCCCGGACTTGAAGCCTTGGGCGTTAATCGTTCGTTCGGCATACAGATCCGTACGACCGGGCATTTCCAGACGTACCGCTGCGGTCGAACGGTTGAAGGCTGATAGCCGCGCCTTGGCCGCTTGTTCGGCAGCGGACTTGTTTGGGTAGATGTGGCGATCGGTATGCACGGGCGGCAGGCCGTCCGGGGACTCGTCGTTGTCCAGGGTGACGACTTTTAACTGACCGGTCTTTTTGTCTTGATGCTGGGTGCTGACGGCTTTGTGGGTACTGCGATCAGTGAGGCGAAATGCCAGCGGCTGACGTCGCTGCGCGTGAGGGTGATGGTGCCCAGGGACTGGCCGCTCGCGCTTTGCCCGCCTTGTCTGGGCATGACCAGCAACTTGCCATCAGCCACCTTGGCGGTGCAGTCAAACTGCTTTGACAGGCGGGTCATGAAGTTAAAATCTGACTCGTTAAGCTGGTCAGCCCGTGGCACTACGGTGGTTACTGAGCACACGTGCGACCAGCCATTTCGTGCGGCTACGTCATTGACGATGCTGGCCAGACTCACACTTTCCCAGCTGCCGCTGCGGGTGGTCTTGCCACTGCCGCGCATGTCGCTGGCTTTACCACGGATCACCAGCGTATCGGGTGGGCCTGACAGTTCAACCTCGTCCACGGTGTAGCGCCCGAGGCGGGTTAAAGCGCTGCCATCGTAGCCCAGGAACACTTCAATGCTGGCCCCGCGACTGGGCAGCATCACGGCGCTGTCACGGTCATCGATCCGCAGCTCAAAGTCGTCGGACTCCATACCGGTTTTGTCGGTGGTGCGCAGCAACAGGAGGCGATCATTAATTAGTTCGGTGATGTCGGCACCGTCTGCGACGATGCGAAAAGTCGGAGTCATCGATATATTCCAGACAATAAAAAACCGCTTCAAAGCGGTTTAGAGAGTTCGCGTTACGGCTGCCGTGTTAACCCCACAGCATCACCACCTCATCACTCGGCACCGGCAAATCCGGCAGGTGAATAATCGCCCCCACCCGAAACGGCTGCGCCTCATCGGCCAGCCCTTGATTGGCATCGAGCACGGCTTCGACGGTGCCGTTGAGGTGGCCATAGTAGTTCTGGCAGAGGGTGTCGAGCACGTCACCACTAGCTGTTCTGCAGGTCGTCGCCATAGCGTACAAACTCCAAGATAAAGCCCTGTTTACGCGGAATGCCGCCTTGCAGCAGCGCGCTTTGTTCTTCTTCGATGTTTTTTAAACACCAGTTGCCCAGTACGTCGCCGTAGCCGGTGGTCAGGCCCAGCGGTATTCGCTGGAGCGTTTGAGTTCGTCAAACGCAGCGGTGTCCAGGTTGAACTTGAACGTAAAGCACACCTAAACCCAACCATCTGATGGCCTAGGTGGTTAATCAGTACGAAAAATAAATCATCCCCGGTAAGTCAATTCGCACTCATTCGGACAACAACAAGGAACTCAAACAGCTCAGAAAAGCATTTGAGTGCACTCCCTTTGAGTCGATTAGATATCAGGTTGTGCTCAATTCCGCGATGCCAGAACAGCAAAGGTCAGGGCCAACCGGGAAATCCCCCTACTCTCCCACGTGTTTACAATCGCACGCGAGTGGGGCTTGAGAGACAACGCCAACCCTTGCTTTAGGGTTCGCCGAAATAAAGAAATACCACGGGATGACTACGCCGGTGAAATCGTGTGGAA